>CAZQJF010000082.1:0-9630 GCA_964593735.1 uncultured Streptomycetaceae bacterium
CGAGAAGCGTGTCCGGATATCGCAGGAAACGCTCGATATCTATGCTCCGATCGCGAACCGGCTGGGGCTGAACAGCATCTACCAGGAGCTCGAGGACCTCGCTTTCTCGCACCTTTTCCCCGACCGCTACCGCGTGCTGTCGAAGGCGGTGAAAGGGTCGCGCGGCAACCGCCGCGAAGTGGTCGGCAAGGTGATGGACGCGATGAGGCGGAAGCTCAAGACGAGCGGGGTCGAGGCGCAGGTACACGGCCGCGAAAAACACCTCTACTCGATCTACCGCAAGATGCGCGAGAAGCATCTTTCCTTCGCCAAGGTGCTCGACGTGTTCGGCTTCCGCATCGTCGTCAACGACGTTCCGGCCTGTTACCTAGCCCTCGGCGCGCTGCACGCCCTGTACAAGCCCATTCCGGGCAAGTTCAAGGATTACCTTGCGATTCCCAAGGCGAACGGCTATCAATCACTGCATACCACGCTGTTCGGGCCGTTCGGCAGCCCCCTGGAAATACAGGTGCGCACCCAGGAGATGCACAAGATCGCGGAAGCCGGCGTCGCTTCGCACTGGCTCTACAAGAGCTCGGACACCTCGCTGTCGGAGCTGCAGAAGAAGACCCATCAATGGCTGCAGAGCCTGCTCGAAATGCAGTCGCAGTCGGGCAATTCGGTGGAGTTCCTGGAGCACCTCAAGGTCGACCTCTTCCCCGACGAAGTCTATGTCTTCACCCCCAAGGGCAAGATCATGTCGTTGCCGCGCGGCGCTACCGCGGTGGACTTCGCCTATGCCGTGCACACCGACATCGGCAACCGCTGCGTGGCGGTGAAGATCAACCAGGAACTGATGCCGCTGCGGACCGAGCTGAAGAACGGCGACCGGGTGGAGATCATCACCGCCGCGCACGCGAAACCCAATCCGCTGTGGCTGAACTTCGTGATTTCAGGCAAAGCGCGCACGCGAATCCGCCACTTCCTCAAGACGATGCACTTCCACGAATCCGCCCAGCTCGGGGAGCGGCTGCTCAACCAGGTGCTGACGGTTCTCGGATCCGGCATCGCCGTGATCAAGGAAGCGCAATGGGAAAAATTTCTCCGCGATGCAGGCGAGAAATCGCGCGATGAAATTCTGGCGGACGTCGGGCTCGGCACGCGGCTCGCTGCGGTGGTGGCCCGCCGGCTGCTGCAGCTCGGCGACCCGGGGCCCGCCGACGCGCCCCTGCCGGGATCGGTCATTATCAGGGGATCGGAAGGCATGGCAGTGCAATTCGCCCACTGCTGCAAGCCGATTCCCGGAGACCCCATCATCGGCATTATCAGCAAGGGACAGGGCATGGTGATCCACACCCACGACTGCCCGGTGATCGCGAAAGCACGCCACGATCCGGATCGCGTGCTCGACGTGGCGTGGGACCCCGAAACCCGCAAGCCATTCGACGTCAGCATCAAACTCGTGGTGGCGAACCAACGCGGCGTGCTCGCCAGGGTTGCGGCGGAGATCGCGGAAGCAGGGTCCAATATCCAGAACGTGGCCGTCGACCCGGATGACGGCAGCGACTACACCAACATGCTGTTCACGATTCAGGTGTACAACCGCCTGAACCTCGCGCAAATCGAGCGCAGCCTCAGGGGCATACCCGAAGTCATCCGTATTTCACGCGAAAAGGGCTAGTGCCGTTCCTGCACCTTGCCCGAAAGCCGTGCTCCACGAGTCCCTGCGCCTAACCCTGATCGCGCGATGTCGCGGGACCGCCGGAACGGCACTAAATTTGAAATGCCTGCAGCGGGTGCCCACCCATTTTAGCCTGTCGGCTCGGTGACAATCAGGCGCCACCTTCCATGCGCTCGCATCGACCGGTCATAGCGGCAAGTCCGACAGGCTAGTCCGACAGGCTCCGACAGGCTGCTGCTAGCGCCGGCAAACGCTGTAACCGTCGTTCCAACCCATCAGGTAGTCCAGGTCGTTTTTGTAACGGCCCTCGTCGCGGTGCCGGCTACGGGACCCCGCGCTGTCGCAACCCTCCACATATCCCTGCCTGAAGGCCATTGAATATCCACTGAGGTTGCGGTTGGGGGCCTTGGGCGCCTCGGCGCGGGACTCGCCCGTCGTTGCAGGCTGCGAGGATGGCGACCCGGACGGAAACGGCGCTGTCGCTGCGCAACCGGCGAGGAGCACAGCGAGGAGCATGGCAGTCATCTGCCGGGGGATCTTCACGCACACGGGACCTCCCAGGCGGGCCGGAAGGTTTACAGGCACATGACGGGCTGGGCACCGGCCATTGCGCCCGGCATCCAGCCCATCACGGTCGCGACGCTCACCGCGCTGAATACGGTCAACGCGATCCCGGCAATCAGCAGCATGGGATACAGCAGGCCGCTATCCCGTATTCTCGCGCTCACAGTGTCGGCAGGCATCGGCATGGCACCGGAAATATATTTCTTACGCCTTGACGATCAGCGCGTTTTTCACGTCGACGACTCCGCCTATGCCCGCGGCAATCTCGACCGCGCGCCGCGCCTGCTCTTCGTTGTTCACGAAGCCGGAGAGCTGCACCGTGCCTTTGAAGACTTCAACGTTGATTGCGCTGGCCCTGACCACTCGATCCTTGATCAACGCCGCCTTCACCTTGGCGGTGATCACGGTATCGTTCACGTACGTCCCTGCGCGCACCCGCTCATGAATCGCCTGTGCCTTGGCGAACTCGTCGGGATCGAGCCGGCCGTCGCGGTTGTCGTCGGCGTCGCCGAACGCTGCGGTGAAGTTGACCAGACCGCGCGTCTCATCCCGGCTCAAATAACCATCACGATTCGTATCCAGCCTCTGGAATGCTGGAGGGGAGGTCGCCGCCACGCCGGGTTCCGGGCTGGCCGGCGCGGACGATTGGGCGGCGACTGCGGCGCTATTGAACGACGTAATGACAGCGGCGGTGAGCAAAGCAATCCTCAAACGTTCTGGAGTTGGCATGCGATTCATGATTCCACTCCTTATCAGGGTTACATTTTCAGGGAGCGCGCGTTTCCACGCGCCTATGTCCCATGGCACAGTCGCAATGTCTGTGCCAGAGCTTTTTATCATTTTCGGATCAAACACTTATTGAAAAACCCTGCCCTCTGCTACAGGGCAGTATGTCGCCTGCAGGCAACCACGCCCGCCCAGTGGGGGAGTTACGGGTTTGAATCGTCAGCATTTTTCCTGTCGTGGAATCGCGACAGGTTATAAAGCGGACGCGCAAGCGGACGCTTTATTTGAAGAGCTTCGGTTCGAGCTGGTGGCGCTGCAGCAGCTTGTAGAACTCGGTGCGATTGCGCTTTGCGAGCCGCGCTGCCTGGGTGACGTTGCCCTCGGTGATCTTGAGCAGGCGGGTGAGGTATTCGCGCTCGAATTTCTTGCGCGCTTCCTCGAAGGAAGCCAGCTCCGTCTGCTGATTCTGTATCGCCTGCTGCGCGAGCGTCAACGGGATAAGCGGCGTGGTCGCCAGCGCTACCGACTGCTCCGCCACGTTGTAGAGCTGCCGCACGTTGCCGGGCCATGGAGCCGATACCAGCAGCTCCATCGCTTCGGGCACGAAGCCGTTCATCTTCTTCTTGTACTTCCCCGAGAGAATACCGAGAAAGTGATTGGCGAGCAGCGGGATGTCCTCGCGCCTCTCGCTCAGGGGCGGCAGCTTGAGCGCCACGACATTCAGGCGATAGAACAAATCCTCGCGGAAATTGCCTTCCGCCATCTCGGCTTCGATATTTCGGTGGGTCGCCGAGATCACCCTCACGTCCGCCGCGAAATTCGCGGTGGAGCCGACCGGCCGCACCGATTTTTCCTGCAGTACGCGCAGCAGCTTCACCTGCAGCGAAACCGGCATGTCGCCGATCTCGTCGAGAAACAGCGTCCCGTGGTCCGCGGTCTGGAACAAGCCTTTGTGATCCCGCGTGGCGCCGGTAAACGAGCCTTTCACGTGGCCGAACAGCTCCGATTCGAGCAACTGCTCGGGGATCGCGCCGCAGTTGATGGCCACGAACGGGTGTTCGCGCCGCACGCTCGCCTGGTGTATCGCGCGCGCAAGCAATTCCTTCCCGGACCCCGATTCCCCGTAGATGAAAACGCTCACGTCGCTACCGGCCACGAGCCGCGCCTTGGCCAGCACGTCCTCCATGGCTGGATTGCGGGTGATGATTTCCTTGCGCCACGCATCGTCGCCGTCTCCGTCGGAACCGGCGTCGGGTCCTCCAGCTATTGCCAGGGCCCGCTGCACCTCGCTCAGCAGCACCTTGGCGTCGAACGGCTTGGTGAGATAGCCGAACACACCTCGCTTTACCGCCTCCACCGCGTCGGGTATCGTGCCATGCGCCGTCAGGATGATCACCGGCAGCGCCGGATTCTGCGCTCGCGCCGCCTCGAATAGCGCCATTCCGTCCATCCCGGTCATCCGCAAGTCGGTCACCACCAGACGCGGGCGCGAGATGCTCATCCTGCCAAGCGCCTGCTCGCCGTTGTTCGCGGTGGTGACGGAATAGCCCGCGGCGGACAGCCGGATTTCGATGAGCCGCAGCAGATCGGGATCGTCGTCTACTACCAAAATACTATTACGGGAAGGTGTGGCCATTTTTTTATCGTTTGCGCTCGATCAAGCTGCGGTCAAGGGACTTCAGAGCGTCGAGTTTATACTGCAGCGCTTGCGCGGTGGCGTCCAGGCGCTTGCGCTCCTGGAGCTGGGAGGCCAGCAGCAATGCCAGCCCGGAAAGAGGAGCGGCTGAAGTACGGGCAAGCGGCTCGAGCAAATCCAGCGCGCGCGGTTCATCGTGAAAAGAAGTGTTGGGCAATGTCATTATCATGGCCAGCCGCACGCGATTGTAATCCGATCTCGTCCCGGTGTACGCGTGACGCGCCGCATCGTGCTCCCTCGCGAGTTCGGGGGTGGAGAGTTTCCTGAGCTGCACGAAGTAGGAGAGCAGGTACTCGACGTCGGATCGCCGCGCGGCCGGCGGGGGCACGGAAGGAGGTTCGCCCGGTTGCTGTGCGGCCACCGGCTCCGGCGCGGCGACCTCCACCGGCTGCATCGTGGTGCAGCCGGCAAGCACCGCGTAAACGGCAAGCGCCGCGGGAAATTGTCGGCCTGCTCCGCCGCTCATGCCGCCGCCTCCGGCCCGGTGAGCGGCAGCTGCATGCGCAAATGCGCGCCCTGCTCGCAGTCCAGTACTTCCACGCTGCCGCCATGCGCCACTGCGTATTCCTTCACCACCGACAGACCTATGCCCGTGCCGCGCACCGCGCCCGCGCCGGACCGGCTGCCCTGAAAGAACGGGTCGAAGATGCGTTCGCGCTCGTCCGGCGGAATGCCCGGGCCTTCGTCGAACACATCGAGGGCGACCTGCGTGCCGTTGCGCGCGGCGAGTATGCGTATCGTTCCCCCCTGGGGCGAAAACTTGATCGCGTTCGAAACCAGGTTGTCGAGCGCCACTTTGAGCATGTCGAAATCCGCGGTGACCATTACTTCCTGCGTTGACATATCCAGCTTGAGGCTCCGCGACCTCAGCGCGAGCCGCTGGTCCCCGGCCACCCGGCTGATCACCCGCTGCACGCTCACCGGCTTGAGATCGAGGGTAACCTTGTGAAACTGGCTGGCGCCGTAATTCAGGAGCCCCTCGATCTGTTTTTGCAGTTCCAGACTATTATGGCGCAGGATCTCGGCAACTTCCCGCTGTTGAGGCGAGAGTTTTCCGACCACCTCGTCGGATAGCAGCTCCGCGCCCTCCCTCACCGCCGTAAGCGGGGTCTTCAGTTCATGGGACATCTGGCGCAGAAAACGGTTCTTCTGCTGCTCCAGGTCGAGCAGCGTCTGCCGCAGCCATTCCAGCCGGTCGCCGAGATATTCCAGGTCCTGGGGGCCGTTGACGACCACCGGGGTGTTGAATCCCCCTCCTCCCAGCCGGCGTATGGCGGAGTCGATCTGCTGGATCGGCCGGGCAATGAGAATGGTGAACCCGATCATCAGAAAGATGACGATGGGAACAAGCGCCAGGAGCTGCCACAGGGTAACGCGCTGCGCCCGATCGGCGGTCGCGCGCATCGCTTCGACCTCGCGGTTGATGAGAGCCGAGGAATGGGTCGTTACGATATCGGCCCCATCGGCCAGCGCAGGAAAGCGGGTTACCGCCGCGGCGAGCTGGGCCTCCTTTGCATTTTCATCGGACAAGACGGCGAAAATCTCCTTTTCTTCGCGCACGATCCCCTCGAGCGCGCGCCGCTGTTCGTCGTCGAGCGGCAACGAAGCGAATTCGGCCACGGTCTGCTCTAGCTGCTTGCGATGGACTTGGTAGGACTCGAGCAGCGTGCGGTCCCCGAGGATCACGGTCTGCCGCGCGGTGCGTTCCAGCGCCGTGATCAACTCGGCAACGCGCCGGCTGCTCTGCGTCGCCTGAGCCGCCTGGTACACCGCGTTCTGGCTGCGGTTGGCGAGCTGGTCTATCGTGATCGCGTTAGTGATCAGCGCGAATATCAAAGGCAACGCGATCAGCGTGAGTCCGGCTCCCAGCATCATGGGGAACGAGCGCGGATAGTACAACCGCATGAGATCCTGACTGTGTGCGTCCTGGAGCGCGCCCCGGGACCGTCACTAGCCTTCGGCCGTCTTCTGGTTCCTGGCCTCGATGATCTTGATCAGCCCGTCGATGCCCGAGCGCGATATCTCGGACTGAAACGAGCTGCGGTAGGTCGTGACGAGGCTCAGGTTCTCCACGGTAACGTCAAAGACCTTCCACCCGTTCGGCATCTTCGCCATACGGTAGTCGATCTGCACCGGCTTCCTGCCCGGCTCTATCGCGACCGTTCTCACTACCGCCTCGTCGCCCCGGACCGCCGCCGGCTTCACATCCACCTTGCTCTCTCCACTGGCGCTCGCGAGCGCGAAGGTATACGTGCGCACCAGCAAAGTGCGAAACCCGCGCTCGAGCGCTTCCCGCTGCGCGGCGCTCGCCTGGGCCCAGGCGCGGCCGACCGCGAGCTGTGTCATCTGCTTGAAATCGAAGTGCGGCACGACCTTCTGCTCTGCAGCTTCGATCAACTTGCGCGGGTCCTTCGTCTGCTTGATGACGCCCAGCACATCGTCCACCGTCTTCTTGACCAGCACGTCGGGCGCTTCCTGCGCGTATGCCGCGAACGTGAACAGGAGCATGAACAGCGCCGCGGCGCGCAAAATCGATTTGAACATGACGTTTTCCCTTTGAATGGCCGCCGGCGCTTGCGGGCCCATTGGCTGGTGGCGAGCCCCATCGCTGGAGGCGCAACATTTACCGAAAGATCAGTAAGACCTCGCATACTTAGTTCCGCTTTCGTGTGCGTCGTTCAATCGCGAAATCCGCCGAAAATCATCTAACGCCGGGCGCCACGGCCTGGTGCAAATTCAGTCCGTACAGGACGGCCCCCCCGGGGGCCCCTGATCGTGCGAGCCACAGTGTCGGAACATACCCTATTGATTTTACATACTTTAGGGTAGGCCACGACTCCCGTCGTGCCTGCTACCATTCCCTCTCCCCGCGACACGCCGTGCCGCGGCATCCTGCCTGTCGGAGGTTCAAATCCAACGGGCTGCCCGGAGCATGCATGAAGCTGATGCGCTACAGCCGTAAACACGAGCCCCCGGCACTGGCGCGCCTGGGCGTGCTGGTCGCACAGGATCTCATCGCCGATCTCAGGGCCGGTTACGCGCTCTATCTCGTGGAGGAAACGGAAAACTCCAAGGGGCGCGAGCTTGCCGGGATCTACATGCCGCCTTATCTCGCCCAGTTCCTGCACGTAGGCGAGCCGGCATGGCTCGCCCTTGCCGATGCGTATACGTTTCTTGCCGGTCTGGCCGAGACCGCACCCGGCACCGCGGGCTTGAGCGGCGAGGAGCTATTCATACCGTCGAGCGAGTGCCGCTTTTATGTTCCGGTGCGCCCGTCCAAGTTGATCGCGGTGGGGCGGAACTATCCCGAGTACACCAGGCTTCCGGGAAGGCAGGCCGGAAAGATTCCTGCGGCCTTCGTGAAAACCGCGTCGTCGCTGCTCGGCCTGGGGCGCGACATCATCAAACCGGCCGGCGTCCACGAACTCGATTGCGAGACGGAGCTGGCGGTGGTGATCGGCAGGAAATGCAAGAACGTGCTGGAGGAAGACGCATACGGCGTGATTGCCGGCTACACCATCGTCAACGACGTCACGGCGCGCGATACAGGCCGGATCGAGCGCGAGGCCGGGCACCTGTTCCTGGCGAAAACGTACGACACCTTCTGCCCCATGGGCCCGTGGCTCGTGACGCGCGAGGCGATTCCGGATCCCATGCACCTGGCGATACGCACGCGCGTGAACGGCGAAACCCGGCAGGCGGGCAACACGAAGGACATGATCTGGACGATACCCCAGCTTATCGTCCACTTTTCCCGGATCACGCTGAATCCGGGCGACGTGATCGCCACCGGCTCGCCCGGCGGCGGCGCGCTCGCCAATCCGGCGTGGCACTTGCAGGCCGGCGACGTCGTCGAGTCGGAAATCGAGGGCATCGGCGTGCTGAAGAACGCGGTCGTCGACGAGCCGCAAAGCTGACAAGATCTCTAACCGCAGAGGCGCAGAAACAGATCAAGGGCAATTGAACCGCCAAGACGCCAAGACGCCAAGAAACGCGAGAATGGAACCGCAGACAGACGCGTGAAACTTCAAGATCAGAATCAAGGGCGTTTAACCGCCGATGGCCGCCGATGAACGCCGATAAAATCAAGCCATGTTCAGTTTCATTTTGAATTTGATCTCCTTGGCGTCTTGGCGTCTTGGCGGTTCAACTTGTTCTTGAATTTATTGGTCTCCTGTTTCTCTCCGCGTCTTGGCGGTGAATGATCTTGACCTGAAAGGGAAATCGCGATGAGGATGCCGGACTACCAGGTTTCCGGGGAAGGCAAGATCACTGTCTTCCTCCTGCACGGGATTTATGGCTCGAAGGAATACTGGCGGCCCCAGACCGAGCGGCTGGTCGCGCGGGGATACCGCGTCGTGGCGTGGGACGCGCCGGGATATGGCCTCTCGCCATTGCCGGATTCGTTCAGCTTCGACGTGGTGGCGGAGGCCGGCGCGCGGCTGCTGAAGGCGGTGGGGGGCGGGCGCAATGTCCTGCACGGCCACAGCATGGGGGGACAGATCACCCCGCGCATACGGCTGAAGGCGCCCGATCTCGTGCACGGCATCGTGATTTCCTCGACGATCGGCTATTTCGGTAATCGCACGAAGGAAGAGCAGGAGGAGTTCGTCCGCAAGCGCACGGCCCCGCCGCCGCCCGGCACCGATCCGGTGACGGCGAACATGCTGGTCGTGAATTCCATGCTCGGGCCCGCTTCCATCGGGCCTGAAGTCGACCTGGTGCGCGAGTGGGCATCGCGCACGCCGCCGGACACCGTGAAAGCGGCGGTGAAGGCCGTCCAGAGCTTTCCCGAAGCCGATGCAGTGTCGGGCTTCCGCGCGATCTCCGTCCCGGCGCTGCTGGTCGCGGGCGCAGTGGACCAGGTGGGGCATCCGGCCGGGATGAAGCGGGTGGCGGACATGATCGCCGGCTGCGAATTCGGTATCGTTTCGGGATCGGGACACTATCCGTGGGCGGAGAACCCGGCGGAATTCAATCGCTA
>CAZQJF010000083.1:0-9586 GCA_964593735.1 uncultured Streptomycetaceae bacterium
AGGGTGAGGGAAAGAAGCTGCGCACTACAAGCTTCATTTTGTTATGCACTCTTAGGACACTGACGGAGCGAAGTAGTGATGGACACGGGTGTTTCGTACTTCATCACTTCATCACCAGCGCCAGCGACATCACTTCATCACCATTGACGCGAGACGCCGCATCCCATCACTCATCCACTCATCACGAATTTATGCCCAAAACCCACACAGTCGATTGCGACGCGGGAGATAAAATCCAGGACAGGATTGCCGTTGCCTAGCCGGGAGACACGATACTGGTGAGCGGCGCGTGCACCGAGAACGTCGCCATACTCTGCGAGACGGTTCGAATCACGACCCCATCACCTGGTCATGCCCATGACTCGATCGACGAGGTTATGATGCGTAGTCCCCAAGGAAAGAAATCACATGGCAACGATGCCGGGCAATGCCAAATCGCTGACGGGTCTTGGCGAATACGGAATTGATGACAAGGGCGAAAAAGTATTTTTTTCGCTCGTGGCATCCGCAAGACATCACGCGACTTTCCTGGCAAGTCATAAGGGTCTCGCGGATACCATCCACTACCTGCAACGCATTGCCCGGCGGGCCGAGGAGCGCAGGATCGCCAGGTCGCCGCAGGAAGACCATGTCCAGGTGCTGGATGCACCGCCGAACGTAATTCGCAAAGGCTCGATCATGCCGGACACGACGGGTCGCCTGGCGAGACTGGAAGGAACGACCCCCAGCGGAGTGCCCGTAGACATTCAAATCGAATTCCGCGCGCTGGTGAGCCTCCAGAAGCGATTACCGGAATTGATCGAGAAGATGCGCGAGCTGCAAACAACGTCGCAGGGAGGGCGCCGCCGGTAGGCGACGCCCTTTGACCCATCCCCACCCTGGCCCTCCCCTTGAAGGGGAGGGAAGTATTTCTGAGGACGCTCTGAAGAAGGCATCCTCGCGAAGGCGGGGGATCCAGTTACGAACTGAATCGCCTGGGTTCCCGCCTGCGCGGGAATGACGACTCCCCGGTTGTTCCGAGTTTCGCTAAGCAGACGCTTCGACGGGACGTTTGACCGGCATCTGCTTGTGGAAGAACGCCGCGACCGGATCGTACGAGACCGCCGTGGCGCGGGCAGCCTGCTCGATGTACAGCATCTCGATCGCGCCGCCGGCCTTGCGGTAGTGCGCGGCGAAACGCTCCGGCTCGTTGCCGGGGAAGCTCGATTCGGGGTCGCGGTAGTCGTGCACCGGGTCGGGCCGGCCCTGAACCCAGAGCGCCGGAGGCGTCACCACCTTTTCCCCGCGCTCCAGCATGAGCACCGGGTTGCCGTCGGTCATGTTCGCATCGTCCTTCCAGAAAGAGCTCTGCCGTTCCGGGATATCGCCGACCCAGGCCGTGCCTTTGGCGCGCTCGCGCAGCGCATTGCGGTAGCGCGACAGCGGGTTGATCACCGGCCAGGACATCGCGACGCAGCGCACCGTCGCGTCGACGGCAGGCGACCCGGCGGGTAGCGGAATCGCGGCGTAGCGCGGATCGTTCGGCCGCATCCCGGCCAGCATCGCCAGGTGGCCGCCGCTCGACTGGCCGGAGATGCCGATCATGTCGGCGCGAGTCTGAAGCTGCGGCGCGTGCGCCTTGAGCCAGCGGATCGCATAGTTGATATCCACCAGCGCAGTCGGGTAGCCGTGGCTGCCATCCCGGAAATCGAGCGCCGCAACCAGCAGTCCGGCTTTCGCCAGCACCTCGTCGCGGCCCCGGCATTCCTCCAGGCTGCCCTTGCCCCAGGCGCCGCCGTGCAGGTCGACCACCGCGGGGAACAGGCCGGCGCCGCGCGGCTTGTAGAGCCGGAGCTTCAGCGGCTGGTCTCCGTGGCGCAGGTATTCGACATCCTCGGTAGTGAACTCAAAGGCTTTTGTGGCCATGGCGGTTCCTTTCGGGGGTGGACTGGGAGGGATAGTCTAGCAGGGCGGGTGGCTCCTAGCAGCCTGTCGGACTTGAAGTTCCGACAGGCTGCTAAAGGAGTGTGTCGGGACAAAGTCCGACACACTCCTGGACGAGACTCCCCGGCTACGAATTCACGACCTGGCACGTGCTCGCCGCAGCCGCGGGGTCGATATAATCGCCAGCACACCCGATGAGGCGGCCAGCCACCTCAAGCAGGAAATTCAGAAGTGGCGGGTCGTTTTCCAGGAAAGAGGAATGAAGGCGGAATAGCGTGTTCCAGAAGCTTGCCGCGACAGTCCTGTGCGCCTTTCTTGCCGGCGGTGCAGCGGCGCAGAAACACGTGCTCGTCATCGGAGCATCCGTCAGTTGGGATTGGAGCGCGCCGAGTCCGGGGCGCAAGCTTGCCCAGCGCATGGGTGTGGAGCCGGTAGTGATTGCGTCGCCCGGCAACTCCGGCAGCGCGACGCGGCTGCTGCCGTCCATCAAGGACAGGGATTTCGAGAACGCCGCGATAGTCGTTGCCGTGGATCTCTTCTTCTGGGACAGCTATCGGGCGGATTGCAGGCCAAGCCTCGAAGCACTCGACGCCCTCCTTGCCCGCTCGCGCAAAGCGCGCCTGGTCGTCGGCAACGTGCCGAGGATCGAGGTGTCCACCTTCGTCCGCTACGTCGCCAGGGCGGAGCACGGCACGCAGGCTTGCCGGGTAACGATCAACCGGGCGCTCGCCGAGCGGTGCCGGAAACCGGCGTGCGCGGTGCTCGATCTCGATTCGGTGTACCGGGGGTTGATAGCCGATGGCAGCCTGGGCAGGATGATGCCCGACGGGCTGCACTTCGGAAACGAGTTCTCGGAGCGGATCTCGCGAATGATCGAAGCGTCACAAGCGGGCACGTAGCAGCACGGCGGGAAAGCTGCCAGAATGGGTGCGCCCCGTTCTTGATTTCCTGTCTTGCCGTCCCAGGGAGGATCCGTGCGCTACAACCGCATCTCCGCCGACAGCCACATCGATCTGCCCTCTGGCCCGAGTCGTCGAAGTTCATCGCGGAGCAGTTCGTCGAGGTACCCCCCGCCGTCGTGCGCAAGGTGACCTGTGAGAACGCCGGGAAGTTCTATGGGTTGATGTAGACCGCAGAGCAAATCCGTTCGTCCTGAGCGCAGCGCAGCGGAGTCGAAGGATGAACGGCCGCAATTCGATGACTTTTTCACCCTTCGACTCCACGCATACGCGCTACGCTCAGGGCGAACGGAATTTCGCATCACGCTGCCATTGACCGGCCGTTCACCTCAAGGAGAGTGAGAGATGGGTAAATTGCGCCACATAGCCATAGCCGTTCCGAATGCCGACGAGACGGCGAAGTTCTACGAGCAGGCGTTCGGCCTGAAGCGGGTGCGGGAGTCGGTCAGCGCGGTGCTGCTTTCGGACGGCGTGATCAGCCTCGCGATCCTCAACAACACGACGAGCCACGAGGCGCTCGGCCACAACGGGTTGCATCACGTCGGGTTCATCGCCGAGGACGTCGCCGAGGCTGCCGCGCAGGCCGAGAAGGTCGGAGCCGTCTATGCGGACAAAGCCGAAAACGTCGCGAAGCGTTTCGAGAACCGCGGCCAGTTGAAAGACGGCGAGGTCATAGAGGCGGCCCGGACGCAGGAGCAGCGCAAGTACGTCGACCCGAACGGCATCAAGTTCGACATCGTCAACGACCTGCACGCGCGGAATTCCTGGCGACTGCCGGTGTGACCAAGCCTGATACTGCGTCTCAGATAGAACGTTCCTGTACGCGAGACTCCCCTCCTGCCGTGAGGAGGGGTGGCGTGCGGACGCCCGCCGGGGTGGTCCATCATTACGGCGGTCCTTCGAAAAATGGAGAAGGACATGAAATGAGCACGGCGTTCCCGGAGGTTGAAGCTGTTGCCATCCGCTGCAGCATCAATGCGCGATGGGTTGCGCGTTGCTTCACCTATCCTGCGTACTGTTGTCCGCTCTCACGAGCGTGCCGCGGGCGATGACCGCGAGCGCGGCGGCTCCCAGCAGGAGCACCGCGCCGACGATGTAGAAGCTTCCCTCGATGCCCCATGCTTCGGCGGCAATGCCCATGCCGGCGGGAATCACCATGGAAGCAAACCGGGTGACCGCATGGCGCAGCCCGACCGCGGCCCCGTGCATGGTCGATGGCACGGCGCGGCCCAGTATCGAGTACACCAGCGGCTGGCTCATGCCCTGCGCCACCCCACGCACGGCCGCCGCGGCGATCAGCAGGATCAGGGCGTGGCCGACGAGCGGTGTAATCGAGATCGCCACTATCGACACGGCAACGCACGCGATCACGAGCCGGTCGGCGCGCGCGAGCCGCTCCATCGGCGCAGCCAGCAACGAACCGAATATGCCGGAGAGCTCGGCGAGCGCGACGAGGGCGCCGATGAGCGTGCCGCTCAAGCCGATATCCGCGAGGTACACGATGTACAGCGAACCCTGTACCGCGCCGGGGGTATTGCGCAGAAAGCTCACGGCCAGCACGAACGCAACCGCGGGAATCGCGGCCAGGCCGATCGCCTGCCGGTGCAGATCCCATCGGGGCAGGAGCGCCGCGGCCGCGCTCCGTCCCGGCCCCGGCGGCGTGAGACTGCGTTCGGCGCCCGCATCCTCGGGCTTGCCGTATGCCGCGAACACCACGGAACCTGCGCCCCACAGCGATACGCAGGCAAACGCAGCCCACGCGCCGAGCACGTCCCACGCCGCGCCGACGAGGACCGGGCCGAGAAAGGTCCCGATGCGGGAGACGAGGCTGAAGCGCGCCAGCTCCGCGGTATCGCCGTGGCTCGTTTGCAGGCTCCATGTCTGCGCGGCGCCCATGGCGAGGTTCGACGCCAGGCCGAGGAGCAGCTGGAGCCCGACCAGCAGCGCGAACCAGCCCGACGCCGGATACAGCAACGGCAACATCGCGGTTACGGCCGCCACCCACAGCAGCACCCGCCGAACGCCGAGCTCGTCCATCACTATTCCGCCGTGGATCGAGAGCGCGGCCGGCAGCACGGACCGCGCCGCGACGACCAGGCCGATTTCAGCGGCATTCAGTCCGACTGCGAGCGCATGGAGCGGGACGACGACGGTCAACATGTCCCACACGCCGTTGCTGAACAGCGCGGCTCCCAGGGTAGCCCGCTTCTCGCGCCCGCCGGCCGCCGGACCCGGGCGTCCTTTCTGCCTGCTCGCGGCGCTCATGATCGGCCGGGACGTGGTTGAGCGAACGCAACCGTGTGAGCCGGCGCGCTTGGGTCCCTGGAAGCGGTCTCAAAACCCCGATTTCTAGTCCCGCAACGCCGGCAGCGGCGTCAGGTCGCCAGCCGGTAGACCCGCGCGGCGGTGTCGTGATACATCGCCGCCTTCTCCGCCGCCGAGTAGTTCTTCGTAATCCGCTTCAGCGCGTTCCACAGCACACCGTAACCGCAAGTCTGCTTGTCTACCGGGAAATTGCTTTCCATCAGGCAACGCTTCGGTCCGAAGGCCTCGATGCAGGTTTCGACGTAGGGTTTCCAGGTCGCGGCCAGCTCTTCGGACGACGGCGGCACGTCGCGCAGGTGGAAATCCCAGTCGCAATAAAGCATTCCCAGCCCGCCAACCTTGACAGTGAGGCCCGGAAACTGTGCGAGCTCGCGGATCGACGCGCGCCAGATCTTGAATACGTCCTCGCGGTTGGTATGCGGGGGAAGGCCGACCAGCCCGCCCACGTGATTGAGGACCACGTTCGCTTCGGGAAAAGCGCGCATGAGGTCCGCCACGTCGGACAGTTGCGGGTGGAATAGCCATGCTTCGAACGAAAGCTCGAGCGGCTGCAGCCGCGCGAAACCTTTGCGGAACACCGGATCCAGCATCTGGTGCTGCGGCACCTGGCGCCGCCCGAACTTCGCGGCGTTGCCGGTATCCCAGGTCAGGCCGTGGCGTATCCCGCGGAAGCGCCCATTGCCCGCGGCGATCAGCGCTTCGAGCACCGGCTGGACGCCTTCTCCGAGCATCAAGTCGGCGTGGCCCACGATGCCGGCGCAGTGGCGTGTCTTGCCGTAGCCCCCGCTCGCGCTCATCGCCGCAGTGCCGTTCACGAACTCGACCTCGCCCACCGGCTTCATCGCGGCCGGGCCGGCCGCGCGGTACATGACCCCGGCTTCGATGAATACCGTGGCGACGATATGGTGCCCGCTGCCGGTGTCTGCCACCAGCTCGTGGATCAGGTAGCGGCCGCCGCGCTCCTCGCTGTCCCACAGATGGTGGTGCGGATCGATGATCGGCAACTCCGGCTCGAGCGCCGGCTCCTGGCCCAGCTTCGTCCACACGTCGAGCTCGGGAAGCGTGCGATAAGCGTTGCCGCGGAATTGGTAAGCTTTGTGGTCTAGTGCCATCTCTCTGTCCTCTTGGAAAAGCGTCTCAGATAAAGCGTCTCAAATCCGGCGTCTCGGACCCGGAGCAATGCAACAGCTTCAACACGAAGCCACGAAGTCACGAAGCCACGAAGCACACGAAGAGAAGGATATTTGAAAGCAAGAACTCCCAGAAAAGATGGGAAAGCTTCGTGACTTCGTGTCCTTCGTGCTGAAGCTTTTCCGACGCCTCATCTGGGATGTTTTCTACAACTCGTCCTTCCGGTTCAGCAGCTCGACGCTCACACCGTCCGGTGCATCGATGAACGCGATGCGCGTAGTGGGGTTAAAGTCGGTCGGCTCCAGGCTGAACGTGACACCCTTCTTCCGGAGTTCTTCGCAAAAAGCGTCGAAATCGCCATGGACCCGCACGCCGAAATGATCGACGCCCCATTGCAGCCCGGGTTTCTCTTCCGCCGACTCGGCAGGGCGCTGGCCGCGCACGATCACGATGAAGCCGCCGAACGACACGTAGATCTGCGGGGCGCCTTTGACGTCGAGGCTCCTCACGATCTTGCCGCCGAGCCTGCCGGCATACCAATCGGCGGTGGCTCGCGGGTCTTTGGCCAGGAGGTGGACGTGATCGAAAGCAAGACTGGTATCAGGCATGGCGGCTCTCTCCCTTGTTTGGAAGGTCAATGATGACATAGAGCTCCCGTTGAAGCCGGATTCATGGCTCAACGCGGCACGAAACCGAAGACCGTTGACAGCACTCGCGCTGCACCGGAAACTTCCAAGTCAGCGGATTTTGAACCGGGTTCCAACCAAAGGAGTATACCGATGGCAAAGCTGCGCCACATAGCGATGGTAGTCGAGGAGATGGAGAAGACCGCGCGGTTCTACGAGAAGTCCTTCGGGATGGAGCGCGTGCGGCAGACGGAAACGGCGATCGGGCTATCGGATGGCGTCGTAAGCCTGGTGATCATTCACCCGTCGAACGTCAACATGAAGGGTGATGACCGCAGGGGGTTGCATCACCTGGGCTTCCTCGTTGAGGACATGGAGCGGGAATCCGCGAAAGCCGAGGCCAACGGCGCAGTCCGCGCCGGCGGCATCATCAACTCGGAGCTCGGCAAGGAGACGGAGCGCAAGTTCCGGGATCCCAACGGCCAGGTATTCGACCTGACCGGTCCCGAATACGCGCGAGATTTCTGGCGCGTTGCCGTGTAGGAACGGCGGATCCTCAATGCGATCGCCGGGCTTGTTCCTCGTGCTGGTGGGCCCGCGCAAGCACCTCGGGAAAGTGAAACGGCAACGACTCCTTCACCCATAGGAGCATCGCCTGCGAAGACGGCATCATGGAGGGAGCGCCCGCCCACGACATGAGTGATCTTAGCAGGGGCCCCTTGATTTCCCCGATGACTTCGGCGATGGCGCGGTTTATCGCTTCGCTGTGGGAGGCATAATCCTCCGCCGGAATCACATGCCGGTGGGTCCGGCAGATGTTCGTAAAGGCTTCGTCGTAGATGCGCAGGTCGAACTTGTCCATCAGGAACGAGCAAAAAATGGCAATCGACTGCTCGTGCGCCACTTCGTCGAAGAGTTCCTCCAGCCGGTTGGAGCCGGCGCCGTTCCCGTTGACATAGAGAACGTTCACCATCTCGCCCCACCAGCGGACTCGCGGGAATTTCCCTCCGGCGCGAGCTTTCTCGATCGTTTTCCCGGCGAGGTCTTTGAAGATTCCCCCGTCGGGCATGCTGCCCGCCATGAACCTGGGAAGCGTCGCATCCGCATCCAGGACGGTAAGCTGGCCCTGGTTGAAACGATCGTCCAGGTTCAGGCCTTTGCTTGCGAGGCGCCGGGAAATATTCTCCCAATGCGGCTGGGTGGCGACCAGTATGATCGACTCATCCCTGACCAGGCCCTCGGCCGCAAAATGACTGACGGCTTCGCCGTAAAAATTGTCGTCCTGGTAGAGCTGCACGATGTGCCCATCCGCACCCGGATTCGCGAGGAGCTCCTTCCAGGGAGCGCGAGAATCTGCATTCATGACCGGTGGATCGTAGCACCCCTTTCGTCGTACGTATTGTCGCGATCCCACTACACTGTGTGGTCATTCGGCTGATGGCGACCGGGTCAGTTTCCGCTAGTCCAGAAACCGCTCCACCAGCCGCACCCAGTACGCCGAGCCCACCGTAAGGTTCTCGTCGTTGAAATCGTAGGATTTCATGATCGTAGATTGGCGAGTTCGCGGTAGAAATCGATGATCGTCGCCGGATCGAGGCTCGTCTTCCCTTTCGAGACCTCCGATGCCATGGCCTGAACGTAGAGGCTCATGAGAGGCAACGGGCAATCGAGCTTCGCCCCGAGCGCAAGGATGAGCCGCGAATCCTTGTAGGAGGTGGCAAGCGTGCTCGCGGGCTTCAGGAAATTTCTCGTCACCATCCGGTCGCCCTTCTGGTCCATCGCGCTGGAGGACGCCGCCGACTGCTTCAGCACTTTCAGCGCCTGCGCCTGGTCGAGCCCGGCTTTCGCCGCCAGCGTCAGACCTTCCGCCAGCGCCATGCGGTTGAGCGACAGCACCAGGTTCACGACCAGCTTGGTGTTGGCGCCGGTGCCGTTAGCCCCCATGTAGAACGCTTCCTTCGACGCCGCCAGGAAAATCGGCTTGCATTCGTTGAACGCCTGCTCGCTGCCGCCGACCATGAAGATGGCGTTTTTCTCCGCGAACATCTCGCTCGTGCCGCTGATCGTGCCGTCCAGCATTTCGATTCCGCGCTCGCGCAACCGCGCCGCCATCGCCACGGACATGTCGGGGTCGGGCGTCGATGCGTCCACCACGACCAGCCCCTTGCGCCCCGTTTCGAGCAGTTTCAGCGAGTTCGTCAGGACGTCGTTCACGATGTGCGAGTTGGGCAGGGACAGCATGATGACGTCGGCTTCCGCGGCGATCCGGTCGGCCGCGCCTGCCGTTTTCGCGCCCAGTTTCACCAGCGCCTCGACCTTCGCCGGGTCCAGATCGTGCACGGTCACCGGATAGCCCGCCGACACCAGGTGTCTGGCGAGCGAGCTTCCCATCAGGCCGACGCCGACTACGGCTATTTTTTTGCTCATCTTGCTCTCCAGGAGGTGACGAGATAAAGGTGAGAGAGTCTATCAAAGCCCGCACTCCATCGATGCGAATCAGGTTGTTCGCCAGCGAGCATCTTGAGGACTGGCCAAGGCATGATCGCGCCGGATCGAGAGATGAAGGATGAAGTGAACGGCGTTCGCCAGAGTACGGTGTCTCCTTCTGTCTTCTGCCTTCTG
>CAZQJF010000084.1:0-9513 GCA_964593735.1 uncultured Streptomycetaceae bacterium
CCTGGCGGTCGATCGTGACGATTCTGCGCTGGGGTTTCACGCCGTCGGGCAATTTGGGCGCCGTTGTGATGGGCTTGTCGTTGCCTTGAGCAATGCCGGCCGGCCCGTCCGCGAAGCGCGCCGCGAACATGTCGAAGAGCATCATGGCGCCCTTCGGAAAGACCCATTGGTGCCACGCGCCGACCTGCACGACGATGTCGCCGGGCTTCATCACGAGGGTGCAATCGTCGAGCACCAGCTCGCGCTCGCCCGCGAGCATGATGCCGTAGTCTATGGTCTGGGTCTTGTGGAACGCCGAGGAGTAAAGGTTGTTGCCGCCCCGGTCCCACACGCGGGTTGCGCCTTCCCGCAGCTTGGGCGGATGCGGCTCTATTCTGTCCTTGTCCGCCGCCGGATCGTAGTTCGCGGCTTTCGGCGGCCCCTGCACGACTCTGAGATGACCGCCCTCGTCGGGACCCGGAAAAAGATAGCTCTGGTTACCGGGGTCGCCGGCTTCCGAGAGCGGCGCCGGCGTTTCGTTCCACACCCAAAGGTCCGTGTGACCGCGAGACGTGCCCATCGATGACTGGTGCGCGTTGGGCGCCGGTCCGTCCCACACGACTTTCGAACGGCCGCGCTCGTCGTTGCCGGTCACCACGCGGCGGATAGGTGTGAGGCCCGCCATGCTCACTCCTCCAAGAGATTCTTCGTCCGATTATGGCACCTCTCGACACCAACCGGACAGCGGGAGTAACCTCGTCTTTTCGCTGCGTGCAAGGGCGGCCCTGGTTCGCATTGCGAACTCGGGAAAAGTCGGGAGAGAGGAGCAAGAATGGAACTCAAGTCGCGGCGCCACACCGTTTCGGATTACGCCGGCGCCATGGAGCTGTGCTACACGAACGGGTGGACGGACGGTTTTCCGGTGGTGCCTCCGACCGAAGAGCGCATCGTCGGCATGCTGGCGGCGGCCGGACTGGAGCCGAACCTGCAGCTCGCGTTCATCGAGAATCGCCAGATCTCGGTGACCGCGGAGAAGGTGGCGATCAACGCCGTGATGGCCGGCTGCAAGGCCGAGTACATGCCGGTCGTCGTCGCCGCGGTCGAGGCGCTGGCCGATCCGCTCTACGGGTACCACGGCCCGTCGACCAGCACGGGCGGCTCGGCGGTCTTCATGGTGGTGAACGGGCCGATCGCGCGCGAGCTCGACTTGAATAGCGGGCACAACCTGTTCTCTCCGGGCTGGCGCGCGAATGCGACGATCGGGCGCGCGGTGCGGCTCACCATGCGCAACGCGATTGGCACGATGCCGGGAGAGCTCGATCGCAGCAACCTCGGCCATGCCGGGAAGTACACGTACTGCATCGCCGAGAACGAAACCGACAGCCCGTGGCCGCCGTTTCACACGACGCGCGGCTTTCGCCGCGACCAGAACGCGGTCACGATTTTCGCGGCGTTGGCGCCGCACCAGTACAACAACGGTCTGAGCGCGACGCCCGAGGGCATACTCACGACCGCATGCGCGCACATGAAGATCTCCGCCGGCGCGGCGCGCCAGCCGCAGTACGCGATGGTCTTTGGCGGCGAGCACCAGGTCACCTTCAAGAAGGCCGGGTGGAGCCGCGAAAACGTGCAGAAATATGTGTTCGAGCACGCCCGCTCCAGCATGGCGGAGTTCAAGCGCTTCAACATGGTAAAGGGGGACGTGAAGGCCGAGGACGAGAGCGCGATGTCTCCGATCGTCGAGCGGCCCGAGGACTTGCTGGTTCTGGCGGCGGGCGGCAATGCCGGCTCGCAGTCGGCGTTCATACCCGGCTGGGGCAGCAAGGCCGGATCGCAAAGCGTCACGAAGGAGATCAAACAACAGTGACCGGTGACCGGTGACTCGTGATGGGTGACCCGACCAGGTAACGTAGTGATACAGTGATGAAGTGATGGAGTGATGAAGTAACCCGAAAGGAGCGCAATATGCCTATACAGATCTTCGATCCTACGACAGAGGCGACGCCGCGGAAGATCAACTACGCGGCGAGACCGAAGTCGCTCTCCGGCCTGCGGCTCGGGCTGGTGGACAACACCAAGCACAACTCGGACCAGCTGCTGCTGCGCATCGCCTCGATTCTCGAGAAAGAGCACGGCGCCAAGACGCACATCATCCGCAAGAAGCACAGCTCGGGCGTCGCGCCGCACGCCGAGATCATCGAGGAGTACAAAGCCAGCTGCGACGTCGTCGTCGCGGGGGTAGGCGACTGAGGGTCGTGCTCGTCGGGCAGTGTGCTCGACAGTATCGTTTTCGAACAGCACGGGATTCCCTCGGCGTCCATCATCACGCAGCCGTTCAGGCCGACGGGCCGCGCCATGGCCAGGACCTGGGGCCTTCCCGATTTTCGTTTCCTCGAGATGCCGCACCCGATCGCGAACCTCAGCGACGCGGACCTCGATCAGCGCGCGAAGGCGATCGTGCCAGAGGTGGTGAAGCTCCTGCTGGAGGGACAGCCGGCGTAGAGTCCGTCCGCAACAGCGATTGACGTGGGGAAACACGAGGGGAGAAATCCCCTCGTTCCTTTTATTGGATGCGGCGACTCGTGGACCGTGAAAAACACGGGAGAGCAGGCCATTTTGGCTATGTGGGTTGCTCGCGGAAACCGATGTGGCTACAATATGTTCCTACGTTGTGAGGGAACCATGAAAACCGTCAACGTCCGCCAGCTCAAGAACAACCCCTCGGATGCGCTGCGCATGGCGCGCAAGCAGCCCGTGGTGGTGATGAACCGCGACCAGCCCGAGGCCGTGCTCTTTCACCTCGACGACGAGGGCCTGCTCGGCGAGCCGGGGGTGCGGCTCGCACTCGCAACGGTGCTCTACAAGAGCGAAAGTATCTCGATCGGACGGGCTGCCCGGGTGGCCGGCATGCCGCTCGAGGCATTCATGGTCGAGATGGGCCGGGCGGGCATCCCCGTGATCCGCGGTAACGCGAAGACGCTCCGGGAAGAGTTGAAGAACGTCAAGGCGTGGCGCGCAAGATAGTCCTGGCGGACGCGAGCCCGCTCATCGGGCTTGCGCGCGTCGATGGCCTTCCATGGCTGCGCAGGCTTTTCCGCAAGATTTCGATCACGAAGGCGGTTCGGCACGAGGCGACGGGCGCGCAGGAACTGCCCGGTGCCATCGCGATCTCTACCGCGCTGAAGCAAGGATGGATTCGGGTGCTAAGGCAGGAATGGCGCGACCCGCCGTTGCTGCAACTCGATGCCGGCGAAGCGAGTACCCTGCGTGCTGCCATTGCCCTTGGACCCGGGACGCTGGTGCTGCTCGACGATCTGCAGGCCCGTCGCGAGGCGCAGCGGCTGGGTATCGCGATGATGGGTACCGCGGGCATCGTCGTCGAGGCCAGGCAAGCGGGATTGATTTCGGCCGCGCGGCCGGTCCTGGAGCTGCTTTCCAAGGAGGGTTTTCACCTTGGGGAAGAACTGGTTCAAGCGATCCTGACCGAACTTGGCGAGCGCTAACCCGTTCGATTCCCTGATCCAGCAGTAAATAGTAAATAGGGTCAGTGTAACTATTCCGCACTGACCCTTACACTGACCCTGTTTATTCTAAGGATATTAACGGCCTTCGCCGGAAATAAATAGGGTCAGTGTAAGATTTTCCGGGCATCGCGAGTTCACACCCACGGAAAAGTTACACCGACCCTATTTATTCGCTTTATTTTTATCACGGGAGAACACGTCATAGACCTTCCGCTCGCAGGAATTGCGCGAGCGCTTCCGGCAGCTCCGCGTTGGGTCCTTGTCGATGAAACCGGGGAGCTGGAGCGGACCCTTGATCAAGGCTGGCGCAGAAATCGCGACAAATAAAAGCTTTTAACGTCTCGAAGTCCAGAATCGAGACATAAAACTTGCTTTCGAGACAAATAAAACTCTATACTGTCGCGAAAATGCGAATCGCGACACATAGTGCCAAAACGTATTACCGAACAGGAGCTTGATAAGTTAGCCGCCCTGCTGGCCCCCCATCAGGCGGGGCTGGGCATTGCCGAGTTCGAACGTGTCTGCAAGGCCGCAGGCTTGAACTTCGACCGCCGGACGCTCCAGCGCCGTCTCGTTGAACTTATCAAGGCCAAGCGCGTACTCAAGGAGGGCGACGGGCGCGCCAGCCGCTATCTTCTCGCGCCGATCACCGGCACCGGCGCACTCAAAGCAGCTCCCGCAATGATCAGCAGCACGGGAGAGGTTTACGTCCCACTCTCCCATCATGGCCAGGAGGTCAAGGCGCTCGTACGCCGCCCGATCCCGGAACGCAAACCCGTGGGCTACAACCGCGCGTTCCTCGAAAGCTACGAACCCAACACCTCGACCTATCTTCCGGACTCGGTTCGCAGCCACCTGCATAAATTGGGCCGCTCGCCCGCAGTGGGGCGCACTGCCGGCACCTATGCCCGCGATGTTCTGAACCGGCTGATGATTGATCTTTCATGGGCATCGAGCCGGCTGGAGGGCAACACCTACAGCCGCCTGGAAACTCAGAACCTTATCGAGTTCGGACATGCCGCGGACGGCAAGGATCAGCGCGAAGCGCAAATGATCCTGAACCACAAGGCGGCCATCGAGATGCTCGTCGACCATGCCGAGGAAATCGGCTTCGACACTTTCACGTTTTTCAACCTGCACGCCTTGTTGTCGGAAAACTTACTGACGGATTCCGACGCGTCCGGCCGCCTTCGCACCACGACCGTCGAAATCGGTGGCAGCGTTTTTCTCCCGCTCGCCGTATCTCAACAGATCGAGGAATACTTTCGCCTCATTCTCGACAAGACGAGCGCCATCCGCGATCCGTTCGAGCAGGCTTTCTTCCTGATGGTGCAGATTCCGTACCTGCAGCCGTTCCTCGACGTCAACAAGCGCGTGTCACGTCTGGGCGCCAACATCCCGCTCATCAAGCACAACCTGTCGCCGCTGTCCTTCGTGGACGTGCCTGAGCAGGCTTACGTAGACGGAACTTTGGGCGTGTACGAACTCAACCGCATCGAATTGCTGCGGGATGTTTTCGTATGGGCCTACGAACGTTCGTGCCAGCGCTACGTTGCGATCAAGGAGTCGCTTCCCGAACCCGACCCGCTGCGCCTGCGCAACCGCGAAGCGCTCATCAACGTGGTGAGCGAAATCGTGCGTGGCGGAAAGCCGATAGACACTCATCTAATCCGCGAGCTCGCCACGCCGCTCGTGAAACCCGGCGACCTGGGCGAATTTGTGGCGATGGCGTTCAACGATCTCCATCACCTGCACGAGGGCAACATCGCCCGCTATCGGCTGAGATTGCCCGAATTTCGGGTATGGGAAAAGGAATGACGACAAACAAGGCACGGCCGTGAGTCGTCAGTGGCTCAGCCATCGCATTACAGCAAGGCGCCGCCTACCCACTCTTTTCGGAGGCCAACAAGCCGGCAGCACCCACCTCAATTCTTACCCCGGCCGGCGAATCCGCACCGCAGCGATGACCTTTGCCAGCCGCTCGCGCGATACGTCATCGGGGCGCGGAGCGGCAGCGGCGTCGAGCAGCCAGTGCTCGATGTCTGCGGGGGTGGTAACGCTGGTCTGCCGATTTTCCATCGCGCTTTTCAGCGCGCGTATTTTCAGTTGTTGCCGGTCGGCGAGAAACTCGGCGGGACTCTCGATGCCGCAAGCGACCTCGAGATTCAGCAGGATATCGGGCAGGCTCTCGCCGGCGTTCCTGGCTGACTTCGAGCCGGATTGGGTGCCTGGCGGGGAACCGGTGCGAGAGGGGCCAACCCCTCGAAAACGCCCTTCCAGTCTGGCGTTCCAGGCTTCGGGGAGGTGCTCGATGGCGTTCCAGCGGGCTTCCAGATCCGATGCTTGTTCGTCTGCTGCGCGATCCGGATCCTGCGTCACTTCGCGCTCGTGACACAGCGCCATCTTCGCGATGAGCGCATCGTAGCGCGCCTGCGACGCGTGGACCGCGAGCTCGCTTATCCGCTTCGTCGCGGCATCACGCGCGGCACGATAACGCGCGTCGAGCTTGACGGCTTGCGGCCTGGCGGCTTCGGCGCAGGCGCGCCAGGCGGCATCGGCTTCAGCCATCGCGCGCTTAATCTCCGGCGCGGAACCGGACAGGCGGAGCGCGGCCACACGCTCGATGATCTCTTCGCGCGCCTTGTTTTGTTCGCTGAACGCCGCATCCTTCGCTGCGCGCGCGGCAACCCGTGCGGTAAATATTGCATCGGTGGCGGTCTTGAACGCAGTCCACAGCGCGCCCTCGTCACGCCGCGGCAACGGCAGGGCTTTGGCAGCGGTTTGCCACTGCGTCTGAAGCCTCCGCACTTTGTCCACGATGTCATGCGCAGTCACCGCCGATCCACCGAGATCCTTCGCGGCGGCGATGAGCTGTTCGCGTTGCCGGCGCGCGTCGGCGTAGGCGGTCTTCAGGGGCGCCTCCAGCGCCTGCGCGGCCGCCGCATAACGGGTGGTGACCGCGTTATCGCCGTGTTGCGCCTTGCGCGGGACGGTGTGCTCCACCGGCCCCAGTTTTCGCCAGGCGATCTGCGCTTCCTCCAGTGTCTGGGCGATTGCTCGCCAGTCCGGCCTGGCGGCCGGGGCAGGGGTCTCCCCCTCCTGCGCGACCGGAAAAAATTTCGCCGCCGCCTGAACCAGGGCATCGACTATCTGGTTGCGTGCGGCGAGATTTTCAGTACGCGCGAGCTTGAGCTTGTCCAGATGCGCTGCCACGGGCGCGTACGCGGCCTTCAAAGCGCCGTCAAAGGCAAGCCAAACAGTCTGGTTCGACGCGGCGCCGAGCCTGTCCAATTCCTTCCAGCGTTCGCGCAATTTGCCGATGGCTTCGGCATGCGCATTGATGGCGACTTTCCCGGTGGCGGCGCGTGCGAGCTCCTGCGCCTCGGCCGCGAGCTGCTCGCGGCGCTGCCCGCCACCCCAGCGCTGCCAGTCCCGCAGGCGCAACTGCTCCCGGCGCAACGCTTCGATACGCGGGGTGAGCGCGGCAATCGCCGGGCCGCGCTTGAGCGCCTGATCGATCGCCGCCAGCAGGCGCGTCAGGTCCGCAACGTGTCCGGCCGCGTGCGCCGCTTCCGCAGCTTCCACGTCGCGCTGTATCGTGCTCAAGCGCAATTTGTTCTGCTCGACGCTCCGTTCGCGCTCGTTTGAGCGGTGCGCATCGCGCACCCGTTGCCGCTCGTGAGTGCCCGCATTGCGCCAGTCCGCGAACCGGTGCGCAAGAATGGTGTGCAATTCCCCTTCGGAAACCTCCGGGAAGCCACGCCACTGCTCGATCATCACCTTCTCGCTCGCTTCGTCCGCAACGTCCGGAGCGGGCAATGCCTGCAGGAAGTTCGCGCGCTGCACCACGCTGGAAGCCAGCGCCAGCGCCCGGATGGCCGCGTCGGGTTTCCCGCCATAGCGCGGATCGCTCGTATCCTGGACGGTGCTCAACAGTTCCAGCAGGCTCGCCGCCAGGGTTTCAGACTCCGCCGGTGATGCGCCGCCTCGCGCCACCCCGGCCAGGCTCGCGTTCAACTTGCCGATCGCGTCATCGATTGCAATCAGCCAGCGAGCCACGGCCTGGTCACCCTCGCCGCGCGCGCGCACCTTGGCGCCAAGCTGCTCGCGTAGCGCGGCGAATTCGACCGGCACTGCCTCATCGATCAATTCACCCTTTACCGCTGCCCACGCATGATCCAGTTCCGCCACGCGATTGGCGGGAATCAAGTCCTGGTCGAGGAGGGCGCGCGCGCCCGCGAGCAGGGCGTTGGCTTCGGCAATGGCCTCGCGCTTCGCTGTTGCGGCCTGCCAGCGGGATTTCGCGGCCCGGTACAGGCGCTTGTCACGCTCGCGAAATTCATGCATGGCCTGCTTGAACGATTCTTCGTGCGTCACCGCTTGAAGCGCCGCAAGCTTTAAATCCGCGGTGGGGGCCTGATGCGCCAGTTGCAAAAGTGCGGCATCGTCTGATCCAGCCGCGAGTATCCTGTCCCGCCAGACCTGGATCTCGCTCGCGGAAACACCCGATGGGCCTTGGCCGCCGGCCGGAGGCGGCGCTCCGCCCGTTGACGGGGCGGGCGTCTTTTCCGGCTCCCCGGTCGCGGCGGCAACGGGCGTTATGTCTTTCCTGAACAGATTCTCGAACACGATGCAAACGCCATAAATGTGACTGGCACTGTCTACTTCGCCATGCCGACCTCGGTCAACGCCTCCTTCAACTGGCTATACAGTGCAGCCAGGCGCTTCGAGACTTCCTTGCGTCCCACATAGTAGGGAATATAGTGGGTTTTTTCCGCCATCGCCTTCCACTGTTTGCTCTCGAGCGCCTGCTTCAGCGCGTTATCCCAGAACGCCGTCTGCGCCTCGCTGATGCCCTTCGTGCCGAGCATGAACCGGGTGTTCTGGAATTCGACGTCGAATCCCTGTTCCTTCCACGTGGGAATATCCGCCAGAGGCCCTGCGCCGCGCTTGTCCGCGGCGACCCCCAGAATGCGGAGTTTGCCCGCCTGCGACTGCGTCCAGGCCTGTGCGAACGACATGGACGACATATCGACGTGGCCGCCCATCAGGGCGGTCAGGGCCTGCGAGTTGCCCTGAAACTGCACGGTCTTGAGCCGCTTCGCGTCCGCGCCCATGGCCTTCGCCACCAGCGCAGTGTTGAGGTGCCCCGTCCCGCCGCGCGCGAATCCGATCGCAATGCTGAGGGATTGCGGATCGCTCCGCAGCTTCTGCATGACGTCCTGCCCGGTCTTCAGCTGTGAATTCGGCCCGACCACCATCGACATGTTCTCGCTGTAAAGCATCGCGATCGGGGTGTAAGAGTCGTAGTTAATCTGCGAGCGGCCCAGGACGTGGTTGTTCAGCAGGCTCATGGCCGAGAGCAACATATAGTGGGGGTCGCCCGCGTGTTGTTCCATGTACGCCGACGCAATGTTTCCGCCACCGCCGGGCTTGTTGACGACGACGACCGTAACGTCAACGAGGCGGTTTTCGGTCAGGATTCTCTGGATCAGGCGCGCCGCAGCGTCGAGCGACGAGCCCGCCGCGGACGGTAAGACGATTTCCACGGTTCGATCGGGCCGCCAGGCGCCTTGCTGTGCGTGCGATAACGCAGCCGCGCCGGCCAGTACGAGCGCCGCCGTCGACGCCAGCCAGATCGATGCTTTTCGTGCGCCAGCAATACTACGGTCAAAAGATGATGTGGCCATTCATTACTCCTCGTGGTTAATGCGGCGGTGTCCCGCCGCTCTTGCAATGTGTCGAGTGGCGCGCTCGAATTCGGGGACCAGCTCGAGATATGCCTCCTTGAAAGCCGCCGACGCCATTACCTTGATTTCAGCCAAGCGTGTTCTCCGGATACATGAATCGCAAGTCGTGAGTGGTAAGCAGAGCGTATCTCAAAAATCCCCCTCGCCCCCGTTTCAAACTCGTCGTCTCTCCGTGGCTGCTATCGCGCCACATTGTGGGCGGTATTGTGGGCGTTGGTTCTGACCGTATCGTTATACTACTTCAATGCGCCAATGCGATG
>CAZQJF010000085.1:0-9499 GCA_964593735.1 uncultured Streptomycetaceae bacterium
CGGTTTTGCATTTAGCAGCGTGTCGGAACTTCAAGTCCGACAGGCTGCTAGGCGTCGCAATTTCAGGCCGTGGACGGTAGCCGCTACGGCGTGCGGCCGCCCGCAGGCATGTCAGTGATAGAGCACGGGCTGATTCATGAGGATGTCGAAATTCCCCAGGAATTCGTCGACGCCCTCGATCGAGCCGGTTTCGGCAACGGCCGTGCGCATGGATTGTGCAAACCGGTCCGCGACGTCACCCTGTAAATAGGTGCCGCGCTGGCACTGCTTGTCCACGAGCTCGAACCCGTGTTGAGCGGGGTACTCGACCACGTAGTAGTTGTCACTGTTATAGATAACGTTCATTGCGGGCCTCCTTCACATTAACGCCTCGGCCTGTGTAAAGATGACATTGCGCAGTCAGGAAGGTTGCGAGGTCATTCGACCAATATAGCCAGTTAACCCGCAAATACATTGGGTTAGCATCATGCAATTTCAAGGCTCACATCGCCGCGTGTGGAGTTTCACCTACACGAGGCCATATGCGGACGAGGTCGAATCGAAGGCGAGCCCCGACACGAGCGTGTGGATTGCTCGCAGCGTCCTGTCGGGCGCCGGAGTGCTATCGACGCAACTGGCTGATGGCGATTCCGGCGAGTATGAGGACGAGCCCGGGGTAGGCGTTCGCGCCGGGCTCCTCGCCCAGGAGCCCGACCCCCAGCAGCAGCGCGACGATTGGAATGCAGTAATTCACGAGCGACATGAACGTCGGACCGGCAGAGGCAATCAACTTGAAGTAGACGATGGTGGCGATTGCCGTGGGACCGATACCGATCCAGAAGATGATGGCGACCGCCTGCCAGTTCGGAGCGAGACGCCACGGCTCGTCGATCGCGAGCGCAACCGGCAAGCTGATCAGCGCGGCGACGGCGATACTCGCCGCGGAGGCCACCATGACGTCGCCGCGCAGCGTGACGCGCGCGATCACGACGTTTGCCGCGTAGCAGAGCGCGCCGCACAGCACCGAAAGCTGGGCCAGGAGCTCCACCGGTGAGCCGCCCAGGCCGGTGAGCGCGGCCGGCCCCATCAACACCACGATACCCAGGAGACCGAGCGTGAAGCCGGCGACGCGGTAACGTGTCATGCGCTCGGCCGGGACGAAGAAGTGTACGAGCAGCAGTGTCGTGAGCGGCATGATGGCCATGAGGATGCCGGCGAGCGCGCTGTCTATGGCCTGCTGCCCCCAGGTGATGAACCAGAACGGCAGGCAGTTGCCCACGATCGCGAGCACCACGTACGGGATCCACGGCCGGCCGATCGGCGGAAAGGTGTAGCCCAGTGCGCGGACAATTGCGACGAGGATGACAGCCCCGATCACGAGCCGCGCAGCGACCAGCGTCGCGGGCGGAACGGCCGTGACGCCGAGCTTGACGAACATGAAATTGGAGCCCCAGAACGCGACGAGCGCGAGCAACAGGCCCCAATCCTTCAAGGTACGTGCGGCGTGAGTATCTGGCGTATGGCCTTGACGTCCTGGAGCTTGTCGAAACCCGCGTTCACTGCGTCGAAGCCGATGTAGCCGTCGATCAACCGGTCGACCGGCAGGCGACCCTCCTGGTAGAGACGGATGAACCTGGGAATGTCGCGCACCGGCACGCACGATCCCATGTAGCTGCCGCGTATGGATTTCTCCTGCCCGACGAGATCGCACTGGTTGATGCTGAAAGACGCCGTCGCCGGCGGCAGTCCGCAAATCACCACCGTTCCGCCATATTGGACGCTGGCGTAGGCAATGGCCATCGCATCGACGCTGCCCGCCAATTCGAACGCGTAGTCGACGCCGCCGCCAGTCAGATCGCGCACCTGCTCTATGCAATCGGCGTCGCGGGCGCATACCGCATGCGTGGCGCCGACACTGAGCGCGACTTCCAGCTTGGCCGCCTCGCGGTCGATCGCAATGATCGTCTCGGCGCCAGCCAGTCTCGCGCCGAGTATTCCGCTCAGCCCGACTCCGCCCAGGCCAACGACGGCGACCGAGTCCCCCGGGCGGATCCGGGCCGTGTTGATCACGGCGCCGACGCCGGTCATGACGGCGCAGCCGAACAGCGCCGCAGCCGCAAGCGGCATGTCCCTGTCGATCACGACCACGCTGCCGCGATCGACCACCGCGTACTCGGCCATGCACGACAGTCCCGAATGATGGCCGATACGCTCCCCGTCAAGGGCGGTGATTCGGCTGCCGCCGGCCATCAGGTCGCCGGCCGATTTTGCAACGCGCGCCCGCTCGCATACCTGCGGGCGCCCCTCCAGACAACGCCGGCAGCGGCCGCAGGACGCCGAGAACTGGAACACCACGTGGTCTCCGGCACGCACGTCATCGATTGCCGAGCCGACTTCGAGGACCTCGCCGGACCCTTCGTGACCCAACGCCAACGGCACCGGGCGGGGACGGTCGCCGTTGATCACCGACAGGTCCGAATGACACAGCCCCGCGCCGGCGATGCGAACCAGCAATTCAACCGGCCGTGGCGGTGCGAGGCTCACCTCCTCGATGGACAATGGCCTGGACTGGGCGTAGGGACGCGGCGCGGCTATCGTCCGAAGAACTGCGGCTTTGCATCGAATCGTCATAATTGGAGATCCGTGATGGATGATGGGTCGCGGATTGCCGGGTGAGTATGGCCGGTGAATCGCGGAATTGCACGCTAACTCTTCCGGCGCGGCCTGGGAGTGCCGTCTCGCCCGGAGAAATGCGCGGCGAGCGGTCCGCTCAGCGCGGGCAGCAGTTCCAGGCGCGATTTGTCCGCAGAACAGGCAGTTTCGACAAACCACGCAACGAGGCCGGGTACGGACGCCGGCGGGAGTATCTCTCGAACCGGCACCTTCCAGAGCTGCCCGAACCGGGCGAGATAAATTCCCAGGGAGGTAATCGGGAACTGCTCGGGCGCCCGATCCGGCCGGCTCACGCCGCCCAGCCCCACGAGAAGGTAATAGCCCACCAGTTGATAAAAGTCGCGCACGTCGATTCTCGCATCCCTTCCCGTCTTTACGTCCACGATGCAACCATCGAGGATGACATCCGGATCGGCGCCGCCCACCAGCTCCGCGGCAGCCAGGCGGGGCTTCAAAAGGCAGAGCCGGGAAGCGCGGAATGTCTTCTCATCCATGAGCTGAAGCATCGCCTTCAAGTCGGCGGCATCATCGGGATTCAGGTAACCCATAGCATGCCAGTCGACGCGCTCCGGGCCGACCCGGTACGCCGCATCGAGAAGCGCGAGACGGTGCACCGCGACCAGGAGATCCTCCGTCACCTCGCCGCTCTGCACATAGGCCCGCTGCTGGCGTTTGGCGTGCGCCAGGTAGGCGGCGGCCTTGAGCCGCTTCGAGTGGCGGCTGATGGTAGGAACGTCGCTGCCCGGGGCGGCGCCGGGTCCCAGGCCGATGAGTTCCACTCCGCGTTCCGCCACCCACCCTGTATCGCGTGCCGGCGGATTGAGCCGTTGGAGGAAGAAACGCAGCAGGTATTCAAACGAGGTCCCAACGATCTGGTTATTCGCCGTAAGCGGCGGGGCCTGCAGCCCGCGGTCGATTTTGGCCTGTGGCCGCAGCACCCTCGAGCTGAATCCCTGGCGAACTTCCGCATTGTCGCGGATGAGAGAACGCAGGCTCATCGGACTACAAGGCGAAATCGAGCTTGCTGAAATCCTCCACCTTCTCCGCCTCCGCAAGCTGCGAGAACAGCCGCTCGGCCCTGGCGCGGTCCCGGTGCGCCGTGAGCTTCACGGTGTCGATCACGCAGTCCTTGGCGCGCTCGAGCACTTCCGGTGGAATCTGCTCGTATTTCAGACCGACGGCAAACTCGGCAATCTGGTGCGCGGCTGTCCTCATTTGACGCACACCGCCGATATCCGGATCGTTCATGCTCGCGTTCTCTCTTTGGTTGTCATCCAGCTCTCGACATGGCCTTCGGTCCGACAGCCGGAAAAAAACGGCTCCAGTGCGCCGCCGGGCCATATAATGCCGCATAGATAGCGTGCTGTCCCGTAAAAACCTGAGAAATTTCCACGACAATCGGCACCATACTTTGTCGCAAATCCTCGCCAGGTGTCCAACCTGGCTGCGGTTTGCTTCGCGTCTGGCACCGATTTCGAGAAAATTTCAATAGTTTGGGCATGAGATCCGGAGATCGTGCCTCAACTGGGTATCATCTACTTATGCGCGGTATTTACGGGACAGCACGCTAGCCCCGCGTCATCGTGCATTTCACGCGGCACGGGACAGCACGCCGGCGCAGGGGAGCAGCGATGAACAAGGTCAAGCAGAAGCTGGCTGCAGGCGAGGTGGTCACGATGTTCAATCCTGACTTCGCCTCGCCGCGGCTCGTCGAATATCTCGGGGGTTTCGGCCTCGACGTGGTGTGGATAGACGCCGAGCGCATGAGCTACGACTTCGAGCGCATCGAGGAGATGACGCGCGCGGCGCGCCTGGCGGGAATCGCGTCGGTAGCGCGCCCGTGGCTGAACGACGCGGGTCTCATAACGCGCTATTTCGACTGCGGCGTGGACGGCATCATGGTGCCCCACGTGGAGGATGGGGCGACGGCTCGCAGGATGGTCGACATCGTGCGCTACGCCCGGCCCAAGGACCATGCCGACAAGATCGTCATCATCATGGTCGAAACGCCCGCCGCCATCGAGCGCATCGAGGAAATCGCCGCGGTCGCGGGTGTCGACGTGATCAATATCGGCGTAAATGACGTCGCGCTCGCACTGGGCTTCCCCGGCCAGCCCGAGCATCCGGAGGTCACCGCGCTGCTCGAAAAGGCCATCGCGCGCGTGGTCAAGGGCGGCAAGACGGCCGGCCTCAACGTGCTCACCAACTGGGAAGAGCGCATGCCCTGGCTGCTGTCGAGAGGCGTGCGCTGGTTGAACGTGAGGACCAACAACATCATCGCGCGCGGCGCCCGGCAGTACACCGACCTCCTGAAACAGCACACCGCATGAGCAAGAGTGTTCCTTCCCCCTCCACGGGGAAGGTCAGGAGGGGGAGCCCTGCCACTCGTTGCCGGCAAGCTCTGTTCTCCACTCGGGACTGGCGGCGAGTCTGGCAAACACGCCGTTCTACAGCCTGTCGGCTCAGTGCCAATGACAGCGAAACCCCGTGGTTCGCACACATCGTTCATGACCGCGAATCCGACAGGCTGGCTGTGTTAAGATTTCATCCGTAACTCGGGCGCAAAAATCCGATGCCGCTCTCGCCCCTCTCCGCCCTCTCCCCGCTCGACGGCCGCTACTACGACAAGCTGACCCCGCTGCGCGACAAGTTCAGCGAATTCGCCCTCATCCGCTACCGCGTGCTGGTCGAGGTCGAATGGCTGAAGGCGCTGGCGCGCGAGCGGGCGATCGTGGAAACGCCGGCTTTTTCGCCTGCCGCGATTTCCGCGCTCGATACGCTCGCCGCCGGCTTCTCGGAAACGGACGGAGAGGCCGTCAAGGCGATCGAACGGAAGATCAATCACGATGTGAAGGCGATCGAATACTTCATGCGCGAGAAGCTCGCGGGCAACCCCGAGGTCATGAGGGTCGCCGAATTCATACACTTCGCCTGCACCTCGGAGGACATCAACAATCTCGCGCACGCGCTGATGCTCAAGGGGGCGCGCGACGAAGTGATGCTCCCCGCGCTTGACGCTGTCATCGCGAAGTTGAACGGCATGGCGCGCGAGCTGGCGGACGCGGCCATGCTGGCCCGCACCCATGGCCAGCCCGCAAGCCCGACGACCATGGGCAAGGAGCTTGCGAACGTGGCGCAGCGGCTCACCCGCGCGCGCGCGCGCATCGCGGCGGTCCGTCTCAGCGGAAAGTTGAACGGCGCGGTGGGCAACTACAACGCGCATCTCGCCGCGTATCCCGCGGTGGATTGGGAGAAGCTCGCCCGGGCGTTCGTCGAGCGCCTGGGACTCGAGTTCAATGCCTACACCACGCAGATCGAGCCGCACGACGCGATCGCCGAGCTGCTCGACGCCTATGCGGGCGTCAACACGATACTCATAGACCTCGACCGCGATGCGTGGGGCTACGTGGCGCTCGGATACTTCCGGCAGAAGGCGGTAGGCGCCGAGGTGGGTTCCTCCACGATGCCCCACAAGGTGAACCCGATAGACTTCGAGAACTCCGAGGGCAACCTGGGGCTCGCGAACGCGCTCCTGCGGCACATGAGCGACAAGCTGCCGATTTCGCGCTGGCAGCGCGATCTCACGGACTCCACGGTGCTGCGCAACCTGGGAGTCGCGCTGGGACACACGCTGCTCGCCTACGATTCGTGCCTGCGTGGACTGAACCGGCTGGAAGCCGACCGGCAACGCCTCAACGAGGACCTGGACAGCAACTGGGAAGTGCTGGCCGAGCCGATCCAGACCGTGATGCGCCGCTACGGCGTGACCGGCGGATACGAGAAGCTGAAGGAGATGACAAGGGGCCAGACCGGTCTCACGCGTGAGACGCTGCATGCGCTGATCAACACGCTCGCCATACCCGACGCGGACAAGAAGCGGCTGCTCGACCTGACGCCCGCGACCTACGTCGGCAAGGCGGCCGAGCTGGCAGGCAGAACCCCTAGTTGACCGCCAAGGCGCCCGTCAAGAGGTCAAAAAGGGAACTGCCGATCCTCAATGGCTCGCATTACCCCGATCGTAGAATCAGAACACCCCGAGCTCGCTGCGCTCATCGGCAGGATTCGCGGCGAGCGCGGCGGCCGCCTGCTCAATTTCTACCGCGCGCTGCTGCACAGCCCGCCGCTGGCGGCCACCTGGCTGGAATTCAACAATGCGGTGCGTCACCAGACCACGCTGAACGAGCGCGTGCGCGAGCTGGTGATCATGCGCGTCGCCATTCTCAATGCAGTGGAATACGTCCTGAACATACACAAAGCCCGTTACGCCGGGCCGGCCGGCGTAACACCGGCGGAGTGCGCGGCCCTGGCCGACTGGGCGCGCTCGCAACTTTTCGGACCGCGCGAGCAGGCCCTGCTCGCCTACGTGGATGCGATGACCCGCGACGTGGAAGTGCCGGATGCCGTGTTCGGCGCGGTGCGGGAGCACTTCGGCGAGCGCGAGATCGTCGAACTGACCGTCCTCATCGGCGCCTACAACCTGCACACGCGGGTGCTGCGCGCGCTGAGGATCGATCCGGAACAGCAATGAGCGGCTGGAGCCGGCCCGGCAGGAAAGTTGTCCATTGCAAAATATGCGACGTAATCGTATATTTATGCCAATGTGGATCCCGCGCGACATCGAAACGCGCTTGCGGCGCTCGGCACGCACCCGCCCGGTCGTGGTTCTGACCGGTGCGCGCCAGACCGGGAAGACCTCCACCTTGCGGCGGCTGTTTCCGCACCACGGATTCGTCTCGCTCGACCTGCCGACGGAGGCCGAGCAGGCCGAAAAGGAACCGCAGCAGTTTCTCCGCCGGCACCCCGCGCCGGCAATCATCGATGAAGTGCAATACGCACCCGGCCTGTTCCGGCATCTCAAGGCGGCGGTGGACGCCCGTCGCACCCGGCACGGACAGTATCTGCTGACGGGCTCGCAGAAGTTCACGCTCATGAAGGGCGTCTCGGAATCGCTCGCCGGCCGCGCGGATATCGTCGAGCTGGAGACGCTGTCGCTGCGGGAGATCCGAGGGGCGCTGCCGGGGGTCGGCGTGGAAACCGCCGTCGTGCGCGGAGGATTTCCGGAGCTGCACGCCAACCCGGAAATAGACTTCGTTGCGTTCTACAACTCCTATCTGGCCACCTATCTGGAACGCGATGTCCGGTCGCTCTCGAACGTCGGCAGCCTGCGCGATTTCGAGCGGTTCCTGCGCGCCTGCGCCCTGCGTTCGGCCAACCTCCTGAACAAGGCCGACCTCGCGCGCGACGTCGGCATCTCGCCCTCCACCGCCAATCAGTGGTTGTCGATGCTGGAAGCATCCGGGCAGGCCGTGCTGCTCGAACCGTGGTTCTCCAACCGCACCAAGTCCATCATCAAGAGCCCGAAGCTCTACCTCGCCGATACTGGCGTGCTGTGCGCACTGCTGAACATCCGCTCCGAGGAAGCCCTGCGCCAGTCGCCTTCGGCGGGTGCCGTATGGGAGACGTTCGTCTTCGCCCAGTTGCGGCATCGCGAGCGCCGGGCCGGGCGCGCCGGCAGCCTGTTTTTCTGGCGCGACCGCACGCGTGAAGTGGATTTCGTTGCCGAGGCCGGCGGGCGCCTGGAACTGTTCGAGGCCAAGTGGACTGAGCTACCGGGCTCCGCCGACGCCATCAACCTGGGCTTCGTGCGCGACGTGGTGGGCAAGTCGCGCATCGCCGGCGGCGCAATCGTCTGCCGCGCGCCGAACAGCTTTTCCCTGCCTAACGGGTTCCGGGCGCTGTCGGTTGCGGAGCTCGTCTAGTTGATGGCCGCCTCCGAACCGCCTGTCATCGTCGTCGAGGACGACGCCTTCACGCGCATCATCCAGATCGTCCTCGATCCGGCCGTCGCGCCGGCAAGGGTCGCCGCGTTCGCCCACTTCTTCGGCCACGAGCTGCCGGACTTCGCCGGCTGGTGCGACCGGTTACGGGCGCGTCTCAAGGCCATACAACCGGCCCGCGTCGAGCTCGTTACGAGCCAGGATGCGCTCACCGCGGCCCTCGACGGCGCGGTAGCAGCGGTCATCGAATCGCTGGCGATCGGCGCCCCGGACCTGGCAGCGGCACGGCATTTGCGCGTGGTGCAGAAATTCGGGACCGTCACCGCCAGCATCGACCTGCCGGCGTGCAGCGCGCGCGGGATACGCGTGCTGACCCTGCGGCGCCGCGCCAACATCGCCTGTGCCGAGCACACCATGGGCCTGATGCTCGCGCTGGCCCGCAAGATCATCGAGACCAGCGGCCTGATCAGCGCCGAACGCCTGACCGCGGCCGGCCATGCGCCGACGCAATACGACCGCGCGCACACCGGCATGTCTAATTGGGCCCGGGTGAAAGGCGTGAGTACCCTGTACGGGAAACAGCTCGGCATTTTCGGCCTGGGCGAGATCGGGCGCGAGGTCGCGGTCCGCGCCGCGACCTTTGGAATGAAAATCTTATACACTCAGCGCCGGCCACTGCCGCCTGAAGACGAACGTCGGTACGGCGCCACATACTGCGCACTTGACGAATTGCTGGCGACCTCCGATTTCGTGAGCGTGCACCTACCCGGCAACGCGGTCACGCGCGGGATCATCGGCGCCCGGGAGCTCGAGCTCATCAAGCCCGGCGCGTTTCTCATCAACATCGCGCGCGCGGACCTGGTAGACCGCGAGGCGCTGCTCGTAGCCCTGCGCACCGGCAGACTCGGCGGCTTTGCGCTGGATCCGCTCTATGAAGCGCCGGGCCGCGACGACGATCCGCTGCTCGGCTTCCGCAACGTCGTCATCACGCCGCACCTCGCGGCCCAGCCGCGCTTCAATGCGCTCGAGGATTTCGAAGAGTTGCTGACCGGGCTGGACGCTGCGCTCAA
>CAZQJF010000086.1:0-5045 GCA_964593735.1 uncultured Streptomycetaceae bacterium
CACCGGCACGATCATGGGGTGCTCGCGCTACTTCAAGGAGAAGGACCCGGCCATCCAGATCATCGGCTGCCAGCCCACCGACGGATCGCAGATCCCGGGCATCCGCAAGTGGCCGCAGGAATATCTCCCCAAGATCTGCGACTGGAAACGCGTGGACCGCGTGATCGAGATATCGCAGGCCGATGCGGAGGAAACGACGCGGCAGCTTGCGCGGGAGGAGGGAATCTTCGCCGGCATCTCTTCCGGCGGCGCGCTATGGGCGGCCCTGCAGATCTCGCGCGAGGTGAAGGACGCCGTGATCGTCACCATCATCTGCGACCGCGGAGACCGCTATCTTTCCACGGGTGTTTTCCCGGGCTGAGCGGCGAGGAATGTGTCGGGCATGGGTTCGACACATTCCTTAGGCAAAACCGCCCGCAGGCAAACTCCTTGTGTGGGATTCGAAATCCATGAATTCGGCCCGACTCGTGATCTTATTGGCACCTGAAATCGGCCTTTTCACGCCGCTATGTTGCAGGTCTGCGGGCGGTTTTGCCTTTATCAGCCTGTTGTGTGCTTTGCCTCGTCAGCGAGGACCGGGCAGCTATGGTGCCGAAAGATTCGATCCCGTGTATCTCGCAAGTACTGCCCCACTCCCGTGATCCCGGTCCTCGCTTTCGATATCGAGACCGTGCCCGATGTCGAAGGGCTGCGCCGGCTCCACGGCCTGGACGACAAGCTCGCGGACCGGGAGGTCGCCGACATGGCGTTCCAGCTGCGCCGGCAGGCCACCGGCGGCGACTTTCTTCCGCTGCACCTGCAGCGCGTCGTGGCGATTTCGTGCGCGCTGCGCGATCGCGACAGCTTTCGCGTCTGGTCGCTCGGGGCGGAAGGCGAGGGCGAGGCGGTGCTCGTCCAGCGGTTCTTCGACGGCGTCGCGAAGTACACGCCCCAACTCGTGTCCTGGAACGGCGGCGGATTCGATCTTCCCGTCCTGCACTACCGGGCGATGGTGCATGGCGTGAAGGCGCGGCGCTATTGGGATATGGGCGACGACGACCGCGAGTTCCGCTACAACAACTACATCAGCCGTTACCACCAGCGCCATACCGACCTCATGGATCTGCTCTCGTTGTACCAGCTCCGCGCTTGCGCCCCTCTGGACGATCTGGCGCAGTTGCTGGGTCTGCCGGGCAAGCTCGGCTTCGACGGATCGAAGGTGTGGGACACCTATCTGGGAGGCGGGATCATCGATATCCGGCGCTATTGCGAGACCGACGTCGTCAACACCTATCTCGTATACCTGCGCTTCCAGCTCATGCGGGAATCGCTGACCACCGAGCAGCATCGCGCGGAGTGCGAGCTGGTTCGCGGAACGCTGGCCGCGTCGTCCGAGCCGCACTGGAAGGAGTTTCTGGCGCGCTGGCGCGCCTTTGGTAAGGCGTGACTGGTACTGCGTGACCGATAGAACGTGACTGATACTGCGTGACGGATAGTGCGTGACGGATAAGGCGAAGCTGGCGACAGGCAAAGCTCAGCAAGGTTACCAACAACGCTTCACCAGTCACGCTTCACCAGTCACGTCCTATCAGTCACGACTCCGGAGGAGCTATGAAGATCGTTCGCTTGATCGCGATGCTGCTCGCAGCCATGCTTGCTGCCCCGTTACCGGCACAGCAGATACACGCAGATGCACGCGGGTTCTAAAATTCCAGGACATGCCTTCGCACAATGGGTCTGTTGTGGGGTTGACCCTATCGGTGTTTATCTGTGGCTGATCTGCTCTTGGCCTTATCCGCGTGTATCTGCGTTTGAGAAAGCTCCGGCAAGCCGATTTGAAGGAAGACATTTCAAGGAAGACATTTCAAGGAAAACTCGGCCCGAACGCTAACCGAACCGGGAATCGGCTGGGCGTTCGCGCTCGATCAGGGCCTCGACCAGGGACTGGCGGAGCGACGGAACCATCTGTATTATGTTCAACTTAAGTTGAACTTTGAGAGATGCCCATGACGATCACCATCAGCGCCAAGGAATTGCGCGCGTCGTTGCCGAAGCTCGTGGAGCGGGTGCGCAAGGGAGCGCGTTTCACGGTGCTGTATCGCAGCCGCCGCGCATTTCAGATCGTGCCGGTCGACGAACCCGATGCACCACGCGACCGGCTGGAGGCCGACCCGTTGTATCGAGCCGGGGCAGTGGGGCGTTCGACCGACGGCCGCACCGCCGCCGAACACGACACCGCGCTCTACGGCCGATGAAGGGAGTCTTTGTCGACACCGCGGGCTGGATGGCTTGCGCGGACGGGAGTGACCCCGCGCATGCACGGACGTGCGAATCCCGCGACACGGCGCTGGAGCAGGGCAATCTTCTGGTCACGACCGATTACGTGATTGACGCGACGCTGACGCTGCTGCGCATGAGGCTGGGCTTGACCGCCGCCAAGGCATGGTGGGAACTGGTCGAAGGCAGTTCCCGCGTGCGGTGGGAGTGGGTCGGGATGGACCGCGCCGAAAAGGCACGCAGAGTGTTTTTTCGCCATCGCGACAAGAACTACTCGTTTACCGACTGCACCAGCCTGGTGGTGATGCAGGAATTGAAGCTACGGCAGGTACTGACCACAGACCATCATTTCAGGCAGATGGGGTTCCAGGTTTTGCCCCGTGGCACCTGAAGGAACAGCATCCCTCGTGGGCGCGCTCGACAGCGTGCTGCGCCCCGTCCGAGGGCAGCTCGCAGCTCAAGGCCGAAGCGGCCGAACAACGACGGTGAAACCACTTATTCACCTTTCCTGGCCTCTATCTGATCTTGCCCTCTGCCCAATGTGCCCACGCGAGCAGCTCCATATCGGTGTCGTAGTGGCCGACCAGTTGAACGCCCAAGGGTAGCCCGCGCGTTCCTGTCCCGCAGGGGAGCGTAACGCACGGCACGCCGAGAAGCGTCCAGACGCGATTGAAGAGCGAACTGCCCGTCGTATCGAGCGTCTCGGGAGCTTCTCCGGGAGCGCTCGGGGTCAGCAGGAAATCGAAATCGCGCATTTGATCCGCGAGCCGCCGCCGGCAATCGCGCGCAAGGTCGCGAGCCGCATCGTAGGCCGCTCGCGGCAGTCGCAGGCCTTCCTCCAGCCGTGGCCGCAGCGAAGGGCTGATCTGGTCGCGATGTTGCCGGTATTCCCAGCCGAGCGCGCGCGCCGCTTCGTAGTGCATGATCGTGCCGTGCTCGTCGAAGAGCCGATCGGTGCCCGCCGGCATCTCGAACTCCGCTACCCGTGCGCCGGCCTTCGCCGCCGCCGCGGCGGCCCGTTCGATGGCTGCATGGGTAGCCTCGTCAGCTTCTTTCCAGCGCGGCGTGCGGCATAGTCCGACTCGCGGCGATTCCGTCGGCGCTCTCCCGGACTCCGGCACGCGGCCGGTCAGCACGTGTATGGCGAGCGCGGCGTCCTCCGCCGTGCGGGCAAAAATGCCTATCGTATCGAGGGACTCGGAGACGAATTTGAGTCCAGCGCGATTGATGCTTCCAAAGCTGGGTTTGTAGCCTACCGTGCCGCAGTACGCCGCCGGGCGTATTGTCGAGCCGCCCGTTTGCGTGCCGAGCGCGAGCGGCACCATACGGTCCGCGACGGCGGCCGCCGAGCCGCTCGAGGAGCCGCCGGGCGTGTGCGCCAGGTTGTGGGGATTGTGCGTGCGCGCCGGATGGTTGTTGGCAAATTCGGTCGTCACCGTCTTGCCCAGAATCACACAGCCCGCGTCGCGCAGCAGCGTAACGCACGCGGCATCCCAGCGCGGCCGGTGGCCGCGGTAGATCGGGGAGTTGTATCCGGTGGGCATGTCGGCCGTATCGATCACGTCCTTGATGCCGACGGGAACGCCGTGCAACGGGCCGCGCGGCGGTTCGCGGTCGAGCGCGCGCGCCTGCCCGAGGGCAAGCTCCGGGTCGAGGAATTCCCATGCCTGCACGTCGCCTTCGCGCGCCGCGATGCGTTCCAGGCAGGCCTGGATGAGCATTTCGCTGCTCAACTCACCGCGCGCGATGCGCCGCGCAGCTTCGGCGGCAGGAAGGTCGGATACGGAGGACATGCTGAAACCCCGCAGGATCGGGCGCGTCCGCCCGGTGTGGATTTTCCGGGGGATAGTATCATGGGGCAGGAATCGCCACGTGGCGATTCCTTGAATTGAATTCTGAACTCAGGAACTAGAGAGGCGCCGATCCATGGATTTGCGATCAGTGAATTGGGCGGAACGTGAGGTTAGTCTCCCTCCGCGTCTATCTGCGTTTATCCGCGGTTGAAAGGGGCGAATGGAGTTCGACAATACGCTGGAGGTGCCGCTGCCGCCCGCCGAGGCGTGGAAGGTGCTGCTCGACATCAAGCGCATCGCGGCCTGCATTCCCGGCGCAGAGCTGACCGAGGTGGTGGACGCGCAGACCTACAAAGGCAGGGTTGCCGTGCGGCTCGGTCCGGTGGCCCTGTCGCTGGTGGGTCAGGCGACGCTCGAGGAAGTCGATCACGCGCACTACCGAGCGCAGTTGAGGACGCAGGGCGCGGACTCCAGGGGGCGCGGCACCATCGACTCCGTCATTCAATTCCGGTTGGAGCCGGCGGCCGGCGGAACGAAGGTATCGATCCACTCCGATGTGCGGCTGTCCGGTTCCATCGCCCAGTACGGCCGCGGGTCCGGCATGATCCAGAGCGTCGCCTCGCAGTTGATAGGACAGTTCGGCGAGGCGCTGACAGCGCAGATCGCGCAATCCCGATCGCAGCCTCCGGCAACAGGTTCGTCGCCGGCCGCCAAGCCGATTTCCGGGTTGTCGGTGCTTGGCAAAGCTGCGTGGGAGTCGATCGCGGGCCCACCCAGGAAGCGGCCGCCGGAGTCCTGAATGCCATCCCGCTCGATCAACGTGAAGCGGATGCACCGGATGCCGGCGATGCAGTTGAGGTCTACTGCCCGCCCTCAGCCCCATTTCAGCCTGTCGGCTCTCCGATAACCCGGATCGACTCCCCATGCGCCCGTATCGAGCGTTCATGACACAAAGACCGACAGGCTGCTAGACTGGCGGCCATCGCGTTCGTGGCG
>CAZQJF010000086.1:5145-7592 GCA_964593735.1 uncultured Streptomycetaceae bacterium
CGCCACCGCGGGCATACGTGCAGAAACTCACAGTCCACTCCCTGGATCAGGAAGGGCGCGGTGTCGCGCGCCGCGACGGCAAGACCGTCTTCATCGAAGGCGCGCTGACGGGTGAGGTCGTCACCTGTACCACGCGCCACAGCAAGCCCTCCTACGAGATCGCCACGCTGGACGCCGTGCTCAAGGCGAGCCCGGCGCGCACGGAACCGCGCTGCCCGTACTTCGGAAGCTGCGGCGGCTGCGCCATGCAGCATCTCGATGTGCGCGCCCAGGTGGCGGCCAAGCAGCGCGTGCTCGAGGGGAACCTGTGGCATATCGGCCGGCTGAAGCCGGAGCAGATCCTGCCGGCCATCCACGGGCCGGCATGGGCCTACCGGAACCGCGCCCGACTATCCGCGCGTTACGTGGCGAAAAAGGGCGGAGCGCTGGTCGGTTTTCGCGAGCGGCACAGCACCTACGTTGCGGACATGAGGAGCTGCGAGGTGCTGCCGCCGCGGCTTTCGGGGCTCATAGGGCCGCTGCGCGAGCTCGTGAGCGCGCTTTCGATCCGCAGCCGCCTGCCGCAGATCGAGATAGCAGCAGGGGATTCGGTGGATGCTCTCGTCTTTCGCGTGCTCGATCAGCCGAGCGCCGCGGATGCCGTGCTGTTGCGGGAGTTCGCCGACCGCCATTCAGTGCAGCTCTATCTCCAGCCCCGCGGGCCGGAAACCGCGCACCTGTTTCATCCGGCGGAGGGCGCAGAGCTCTATTACGATCTTCCCGAGTTCGATTTGAGGATAGCGTTCGCTCCCACCGAGTTCACGCAGGTCAACTCTGCGGTGAACCAGGTGCTGGTACGGCGCGCCATTTCCCTGCTGGACCCGCGGCCCGGGGAGCGGGTAGGCGACCTGTTCTGCGGCGTGGGCAACTTCACGCTGGCGATCGCTCGCCGCGGCGCATTCGTAACCGGGATCGAAGGCAGTTCCGGGCTGGTCAGGCGTGCGGCGTCGAACGCCGCAGCGAACGGCCTCGGCGAGGTCGCGCGTTTTGTGGAAATGGATCTGTCCCGGCTGAGCACGGCCGCGCTTGCCGGGATGGGGCCTTTCGATCGCATGCTGCTCGATCCGCCGCGCGACGGCGCGATGGCGGTGATAAAGGCCTTGCCCGACCCCGCGCCGGCACGCATCGTGTACGTTTCATGCAGCCCGGATACGCTCGCGCGCGACGCGTCGGTCCTGGTCCACGCGCGCGGCTACCGGCTGAGCGCGGCGGGGGTGATCAACATGTTCCCGCATACGGCCCACGTCGAGTCGATGGCGGTCTTCGAAAGAAATTAGCCGCAGGGGTTGCGGCTAATTTCTTGACATAAAGGACAGCGCCAACCGGTTTAGAAAACGAAGCGGCCGGGCAGGTGCCCGGCCGCTTACTTCATCTTGCATTGCGCCGCGTCTTTGCGGCTGATTCAAATCTCAGTCGCGCTCGCCGGTCAACGCCATCAGCAATGAAAGCAGGTTGGCGAAGATGTTGAACAAGCTCAGGTAGACGCCGGTCGTGGCCATGATGTAGTTGGTTTCGCCCCCGTTTACGATGCGGCTCACGTCGTGGAGCAGGAACAGCGAGAACACGACTATCACCAGGGCCGAAATCGTCAGTGCCAGCGCCGGGATCTGCAGGAACATGTTGGCGACCAGTGCGAGCAGCAGCACGATCATCCCGACGAACAGGAACTTGCCCATGAAGCTGAAATCCCTGCGTACCGTGGTTGCGATCCCGGCCATCACGAAGAAGATCACGCCAGTCCCGCCCGCGGCGATGCCGATGAGCTGTGGACCGTTCTTGAGCGCCAGCGCGACCGCAAGCATGGGGCCGAGGAACCAGCCGAGCAGGAACGTCATGCCCAGCAGCAGGACGACGCCGAATCCGTTGTTGCGATTGGCGGCGATGGCGAATTGCAGCCCGATGACCGCCCCCAGCACCACGAAGAAGCTGATGATCGGGTACTGCATGATGATGCCGCCGGTGCGGATGCCGAGGAATGCTCCCGCTATGGTCGGCACCATGGTGAGCGCCAGCAGCAGATACGTATTGCGCAGGACGCGCTGTTGCTCGACCGGGATATCGCTGGCACCGGTCCGAATTACCGCTTGATTTCGCTGCAGTTCTGGTTCCATGCTCCCTCCTCAATGAGTCTGATTGCCTGACTAGTGTGTAAGACTACCCAATGGCCCTCAAAGTTTCAATGAGCCGGGGGGTCGCGTCCGCCGGATTTGTCGTTCCAAGCGATTGATAAAACGGTAATATACCGGGTCCGCCCCTGATGCGTATATTTGCGGCGGCAACAGGCAATGGCGCCGACCTGAGACCAGGTACCGGAGGGTTGGCAGAGCGGTTTAATGCGGCGGTCTTGAAAACCGTTAGGGGCGCAAGTCCCTCGGGGGTTCGAATCCCTCACCCTCCGCCAATCAGCA
>CAZQJF010000086.1:7692-9424 GCA_964593735.1 uncultured Streptomycetaceae bacterium
CAAGACCGCTCGCGCCAGCGGCGGCGCTCGCGGGGCGGACCAGGCTACCTGTGCCCGTTTTTGCCGTTCTTCTGCAGGGTGGCCACCTTGCGCAGGCTCCGGTAGAGGCCGGGCTTGTTCTTCTTGAGCAGGCAGACGATTTTCGTATCGTCGCCCCTGGCGTCGGACAGCTCGATACCCTCGATGTGAACCAGACGCAACAATTCGCGAACCGGTTTGGGCATCTTGCGGCCACTTTCGTAGCGCGAGCCCCCGCTTTGAGTGACGCCGATACGCGCCCAGAACTCCTGCTGGTTCAAGTGCAGGCGGTTACGGATCTGCCGGGGGTTGGATATTCTCTCGAATGGTCTCATGTCGATAAGCCGTGAATATGATTTCTCAAAGAGGAGTGACCAGATGAACCGCAATAGGTTCACGCATTTTTTGCTAAACGCGTCGTCCATGCTGACAGCATGGTCACGGCGTAGTTTACGGCAGGCACCGACCTCGTTTTTCTGCAAAAAATCAACTAAAATACGCGGTTTTTTAATGTTCTGTGATTCATGTCACTGATAGTTCAAAAGTACGGCGGCACTTCGGTCGGCTCGACCGAGCGCATCAAGAGCGTCGCCCGCAGGGTCGCGCGGTGGCGGGCGCGCGGACACCAGCTCGTGGTGGTGGTTTCGGCCATGGCCGGAGAAACCAACCGCCTCATCGCCCTCGCCAGGGAAGTGCAGGCGCATCCGGACCCCCGGGAGATGGATGTCATGGCATCGACCGGCGAGCAGGTAACGATAGCGTTGCTGTCCATGGCGCTGATGGAACTGGGACTCAAGGCACGCAGCTACACCGGGGCGCAGGCACGTATCCTTACGGATAGCGCCCATACCCGGGCCCGTATCGTGAGCATCAACGAGGAGCGGGTCCGCGCCGATCTGGAGGACGGGTATGTCGTCGTAGTGGCAGGGTTTCAGGGTGTGGACGAGCGCGGCAACATCACCACGCTGGGGCGCGGCGGATCGGACACGACCGGAGTAGCGCTGGCCGCGGCGCTCAAGGCCGACGAATGCCAGATCTACACCGACGTGGACGGCGTCTACACCGCCGATCCGCGTATCGTGCCGGAAGCACGGCGGCTGTCCACGGTCACTTTCGAGGAAATGCTGGAGATGGCCAGCCTGGGCGCCCGCGTGCTGCAGATCCGGGCGGTCGAATTCGCCGGGAAGTACCGGGTGAAATTGCGCGTGCTGTCGAGTTTCGAGGAAGAGGGCGAAGGTACCCTCATTACGTTCGAGGAGGGCGACAAGGTGGAACACGCGATCATTTCCGGCATAGCGTTCAACCGCGACGAGGCGAAGATCACGATCCTGGCAGTGCCGGACCGGCCGGGCATCGCGTACCAGATACTGGGGCCGATCGGCGACGCCGACGTCGACGTGGACATGATAGTCCAGAACGTCGGCCACGACGGGCTCACCGACTTCTCCTTCACCGTGCACCGCAGCGACTACCAGAAGACCCTGGCGCTGCTCGCGCCGATAATGAAGCACATCAAGGCGGGGGGCATCGTGAGCGGGGACAAGATCGCGAAAGTCTCGGTGGTCGGAGTCGGCATGCGCTCCCATGCCGGCATTGCGAGCACCATGTTCCGCACGCTGGCCGAGGAAGGCATCAACATCGAAATGATCTCGACTTCGGAGATCAAGATCTCGGTGGTGATCGACGAGAAGTACATGGAGCTGGCGGTGCGGGT
>CAZQJF010000087.1:0-9392 GCA_964593735.1 uncultured Streptomycetaceae bacterium
CGGAGAATCCCACCAAGCTCACGGCGTCCGACATCGGCCAGATGATCGTCGACATGCTGGAGATTCCCGATCGGGGGTTCATCACAGAAGCCACCATCTGGGCGACCAATCCCCGGTAAGGTCGCTTGGCAGCAAGCTTGCAAGGTCTACACTTTCTGAAGCTGCTGAAAATTCGACGTCGCGCCAAGTTGGGGAAAAAGAAGCTTCGACAGAGTGGCGCCCTTGACGCGATTCGATTGGGATTTGAATTGCCGTCAACACCTCCCATACTCCGTCCCAAGTGACGCTTTCGGCGTCGTCGTTATAGAGGTCGTAGCCCCGCTTCACACCCGCCGGCGTCAGAGCAAGTTTAGTCGCGGGCGAAAGTCACCTGCCCCCGTTCTCCGGAGCAAAAGTCTGATCGGCGACGAGGGTCATTCCATCGAATCTCGTCGCCTTGTATGACCCGGTTGGGGTCGCGGGTCGGGAGTTCCCGCGCGCGGCAACGGCGAGTACTGCGATCAGACCGGCATCGCGCACGGCGTGATGAATGGACGTCGTGATGGCGAACGTCATATCGACAATCTCAGGAGATGGCGGTGCTCGGCACGCCGCAACATTTTATTCCTTCATGATGGTCCTCTGAGCGGTCGGTCGCGTGGTATTCCTCACCACTCTCACTTCTGCAGGCATTAAGGCGGTGCTATGATCATCGGTTACATGCAGAGATTGTTGCTGATAGTCACGCTCGCGGCGCCGTTCTCATGCGATTCCGGTACGCCTCGCCCACTTCAAGTCTCTGTTCGGCATCCTGAACCAGGGGCTGTTGTTGGGGCCTCTGAGTACGTCATGGGATCCGTAAGCGTTCCGCATGCGCTGCTGCGAATCAATGGGCGTGCCGTTCCTGTGCATCGACAAGGCGGCTTCCTCGCGTTTCTGCCTACCCCGAAGAATGGTCGTTTTGAGATCCTTGCGCACGCAGGCGCTGATACTGTGCGGGTGTCGCATCCCGTCCGTCGCGCACCTAGGCAAGAGCCGAGCACGCCATTAGACCGAGTGACCGCTGCGGCTGGATTGAGGGGTCCCGAGCGACTTTTTGCACTCGCCGCGGACTCGCTCCAGGCGCCCCGCAGTTGGACGATCTTCCCGGGGACCAAGGCGCGCATCCTTAGTCGTGGTTTAAGCGGTGTCGCCGTGGTTGCGGCTGGCCGGCGGTTGTGGCTTAGCGAGAGCGACATCGGGATAATCGATACGCTCAACGCACCGCCGCCGGCCGGGTCATTACTCGGCGATGTGCGAGTGCTGCGCTTTGAAAATCATGTCGAGGTATTGGTGGCCGTCCCACATATGCCCCCTATACGCGCTGAAGCGCATGCGGACTCCCTAGTTGTAACCCTTGCCGGTACCCGTACGTCGCCATTTCCGATTCCCCTAACACTTAGGGATCCACTGGTCCGCTCAATCCGTAGGCGAGCTACAGATGAAGGGACCCAGCTCGCGATCGTCACCACTTCACCAATTTTCGGTTATCAGGTCGCTGCCCGTGGCGATACCCTCGTGGTGCGCCTTCGTCGCCCAGCTCGCATCTCCCTACGCTCGCCTCTGAAAGACTTAACAGTCGTTGTCGACGCAGGACATCCTCCAGGCGGAGCTGTAGGCCCCACAGGAGTAGAAGAGCAGGCCATCACGGCTGCCGTCGCGGAAGAATTGGCTGCTCAACTCAAGGAGCGCGGCGCTCGCGTCGTTCTCACCCGGACCGGTGCTCGGTCAGTCAGCCTTGCGGAACGGTTGACGGTGGCCGCCACGGCCAATGGCCATGCATTTGTGTCCATTCATGTAGACGCGGCTCCGCCTGGACGTGATCCGTTTGCGGCTCGTGGTACCGCCACGTACGCATTCGAAGGATCTGCCGCGCCTCTGGCCGCAATTGTTCAATCGCGACTGATTTCTCGCTTACGTTTACCCGATAGAGGAATCAGACAAGGGGACTTTGCGGTTCTGCGGCAGACGTGGATGCCCGCGATCCTGTGCGAGGGCGCGACGCTGACGATTCCTGAAGACGAGGCAGCGCTTCGAACCAAGGCTTTTCGCGAGAAGTACGCAACGGGGGTACGCGAGGGACTAGAGAAGTATTTCTCCGCGCTTGCAGAGGAACAGCGCAATCCAAAAGTCGTCCAAGAAATTGTCGAATCGCTTCGGACGCAGTACCCGGAGGCGGTCAGTGTGTCTCCACACGGCCGTTTCATTTTGCTCAAGGACTTTGCCGCGCGACGCTTCGGCCTTTTGATTGCGCGACGTGCCGACAGCAGTGTAATCACTCAAACATGGTCACCTAACCGCCAATTTGGTGCAGCATGGCGGCCCGATTCGCGCGCGGTCGCGTTTTTCGTTGACAGCGCTGGCGACCAGCGCTATCGCTTGCGGATCTTAGATCTGCCGCGCGGTATTGAGCGAGAGACGAACGCTCCCTCTACTCGGACCCCTCATCTAGCGTGGTCGCCTAACGGTGCCCATGTCGCTTACATCCGAGATGACTTTCTCTCTGGGCAAAGAAGAATCGTTGTTGCAGCCGTCTCTGGCGGTCAGACCGAGGTGCTGAGCTTGCCTATTGCGCAGAACGCGGGTTTTACCTGGTCTCCCGATGGCAGCACGATTGCAACGGTTCGCCAGGGTTCGGAAAACTCATTGGCAATACTGCCTCTTCAGAGTCGACTCCAAGTGCGAGCGGTAGTGAAATACGGCGAGATCCGGGAGGTTTTGTGGCCGCCGCGCTGCGCGTGCATTCTTTCGACGACGCGGAAAATGGGGGAAGAATTCTTCAAGCTTACGAAGACCTCGCTGCGCACCGGCACAACCGAGGTTTTGGCAGAAGAAATTGGGGACATTGGGACTGTTCTCGAGAATGATGGAATGGTGTGGTATCACGTCACTCGTGACGGTGAGACTTTTTTTCGGGCGATTCCGCTTTCTGGCCAGCCAGCAATGCACGTAGCTAGGCGGACGACCGGAAGCGGCGCAGTCATTGGCTTTGACATGTTATCCAAGGTCGTGATTGCAAATCTGGTAGGCCGCACGGCGCCGCCCCGACTCGTCGAATTCCCTCTGCGTGACAATGGATTCGTGGACAGAGGCGGCTATTCGGCCTTAGAGCGCAAGTCGGCTTTTGTAGGCCCAACGAGGTTGGAGATCCGATCGCACGACGGAATCATGATCCCGGCATTTTTCTGGCAACGGAAGGATCGGCAGGCGCACCCGCGACTCCTTGTTCTGTTGCACGGAGGACCAGCGCTGTTCGTATCGCGTACGTGGGACGCAGGAGTGCAGCATGCGGTAAGCAAGAACATGTCTGTGCTTGCAGTGAATTATCGCGGCTCGACGGGTTACGGCGCGTCCTTCGAGGCGAAAGGGGTCGAACTTGGGCGTCAAGTCGCCGACGTCATGGCCGCACTTGTCTACGCACGGGACACGCTAGGGATAGATCCCGCCGACATAGTGCTCTGGGGTCACAGCTATGGAGCTTTGCTTGCGGCGCGGACTCTGGCGATAAACCCCCGCGCGGTCGGACGAGCGGTGCTGATCTCACTCGTAGGTGACCCAGCCTTCGACATCAAAGTGAAACGGCGAGTTCCCATTTTCGCCTTTCACGGCAGGCAGGACGTCGCGCAGTCCGCTGACTCCGCCAGAGCAATTCTTGGCCGCGTGTTTGACAGGAGATCTATCCAGTTTGTAACGCTCGACGACGAGGGCCATAGCTTTCGCCGTCTCGAGTCATGGGCGCGCGTATACGCAGCCGCGCTGCGCTGACTGCTACGGGTTACCGCGCGACCCGGAAGCCCGACACAGCTGGCGTAGCTCCGTCCCCGCGGGTATGGAAGCATCCATTCGCATCAGCGCCTCAATATGTAGCTCTGCCTGCTCGCACCGGCCTTCAAGCATCCAGGCGCGTGCGGCAAGCACCCGAATTTCGGGAGAGCCGGGATCAAGAAACGCAGCTCGTTCAAGACGCCTCGGATCCAGCATGTCGCTGTACCAGTTGCCTGACCACTGACGGGCGCGGATGCGCTTCACCGTCAACGCACTTGCATACACGCCGGCGGCAATGATGAGGACCGCTGCAAGAGTCTGTAGGTGTCGCGGCGGTGTGAATCGTCTAGCGCGAAATGCGTTAGGGCGCACCATTGCGGCGACTGAGACAGCGGCGAGGTACATGCCGGCCGGCAGTTGGATCACGGCGTCAAGCGCCCCTAAGACGATGATCACAATTAGGAACAATTGTAGGGAGACCGTGACAGGCGGCCGGAGCGCGAGCGGGCCTTGCGACCCTGACTTGAAGAGTATGAACCAGACTATTGCTAGAAGTCCGAAAACAACGGTTCCACGCTCTGCCAGAAAACCAAACCAGTCGCTCTGCGGCACTGCGGTCGCTGGCGTCAGTACGCCGCTGCGCGAGTAGCTAGGATCCGCTTCGCGAGCGTAACGACCGTAATGAAACTGCCAGTTTCTTGGTCCGACGCCCAGCAAAGGCGCATCCGCTGCCATTCTTACGAGGTTCTGGTATTGGATCAGGCGGCCGCGGCCCGTTCCAACCCGATACTCCAGGATGCGCTCCGCTACGTCGCCGTATCCCGAACGAAACTGGAGTGAGTTCGGCATAAGGAGAGCCACGACAACACCGACAGTCAGCGAGGAAAGAAAAGCCAGCGTCCTTCGGCGCGCGGCGGTCAAGGCAAGGGTTGGCAGTAGTGCCGCAGCTAAGATGATCACGGCCAGCCAAGCAGCACGCGACCTCGTCAGTGTCAATGCGCATCCGATGATCGCCGTGCTGGGGAATAACCACCTAGTCGCAGTGCGAGATGCATAGGTGATGCAGAGCCATACTGATGGAAGGGCGAGCACGAGTAAATGCGCAGCATTGTTGCGATTCCCCATGGCTCCTCCCGGGCCGCGGCCGGTCGACGATATCCCCTTGAACACGCCATACGACTCAAACACCACAGTCATTGCGAGTACAATAGCGGTGACCGCAATCCACGTGACAATCTCCCGCCCTTGAGATGGACGCCGACGAGCAACGAGCAGAACCGAGAGCCCGGACACCGTGATCGCCGCACCTCGCAAGCCTTCCCACGGGTTGTTTGCGAGCGCCCCTGAAATTACGCTCAGCAGGGCAATTCCAATGAGTAAGATGTCCAGCTCATCGATTTCGAAGCGTCGCAGGCGCAAGACTGCGCACGCGGCCGCCGCTCCAGCGGCATGAAGCACGAGTTCTTTGGGCAGGGTGAATCGTTCGGGCATGACCACGGAGCGCGGCAAGTACGAAATCGTACACAAGAGGAGTCCCCCGCCGATCACGTGGGCGGCCCAAGGAGGGACATCGGCTCGCGCCTCCCACCAAGCGCTCACTGAACCTTCAGAATCGGGTTGACGTGCGAAAGCTCCTTCTCATAGCCGCACCCTGTCGCCACGACCGCAGCAGTCGAGGGGGAGTCCCCCGGATGGTATTCGTGCGTATATCTCGCGGCGCGCCTTAACTGCAGACGCCAGTCTTCGTTGATAGTACTATCTCTCCACGTGTCGGCAAGGAAAAGCGCCCCCTCGGCCTCGTCTCGCGGTAGGATCTCTGAAAGAGCCAGCTGTACCAACACGCGCCGCTGAACGACTCGAATACGGGCCGCATTGCTGCTGGTTGGAGAGGTTGCTGGAGAAGGAAGCAGCGCCGATAAGAAGCTCGCATCAAACGCACTTAACTGCGCGGGCGCAACGCCGAAGTAGTACTCGCTCGCAGACGCCACCCCCCATATATCGGGCCCCCACTCTGCCGTGTTGAGGTACAGTTCCAGGATACGTGTCTTGGATATAGATGCTTCAAGGCGACGCGCGATGAGCAGCTCGCGCATCTTGCGATCGACTGAGCGTTTCGGGCTGAGAAAAAGATTTCGCGCGAGTTGCTGTGTAATCGTCGTGCCATGCCCCGAAGGCATCGCCGCCATTCGGCGTTGAAGCGCATCCCACATCGCGCCTACATCCCAACCGTCGTGTCGAAAAAAGGCCCGATCCTCTGCCTTTACCACGGCGCAGATCAAGATTGGCGAAATATCGGTTATCAGGGTCCAGTGTGCTCGCGAATTGTCTTTACGCCCCTTTAATCTCATATAGCTCGTAAGCGTAGGGTTGCGATACGCGAGCGGGGCGAGCGCCCGGTACTCCCAAATCGCACTCACGAGCAAACCGCCGACAAGAGCCATGCCCGCGACTATCCCAAGGGCAACCTTCGTCAGGCGCGACATTAGGTCTTAGTCGGCGGCCCATAGGTTCGGGACTCTGAACTCACCGCGAAAGTGGTCGCCTGGAAGCGTCGCACCGCCGTGCCCCATACCTTCGCGAGTCGACCACGCTGCCGGCGACGAGCACCTCGAGATCCTCCTTGACGTAGCGGTCGATGAATCCGAGCCGATAGAGCGCGCCGAGCTTCGATCTGGGTCCGAAGCGGTTGCGGAACGCGTCGTCAGCACTGACCCGAAAGCATCGTTTTGACCCTTGGCGCACCGGTCCCGCTCAGCGGGGCCTTGGTACTCGGCTAGTCATCAACCTCAGGTGGTCCATCGTATGGGACGCACCTCATGTGCACCCTTCCTAGTCCTTTTGCCAAGGAGGCTGGGATGGCTTTGGCCATTTGGAGGCGATGCGGGCGGAAAACTCAATGGCCGAAGCATCGTCTAGTTGAACTCCAATCGTCACCCAACCAGTGGACAGCGAAAGGGGCGAGACAATTGGGACCGCTGTTGCCAATCGGGGGCCAATGAGTACAGCAAGCTGCTGGCCCACGAATGCTCGCGTCGCCTCGCGCAGGCGCACTGCGCCCTCGGGGGTCAACAATACATCAATGGTAAGGTGTCCTGATCGTCGATGGGCTTGGGCACGCGCAATGTGTTGATCGTCGAGGATGCTAAGCTGGTTCACATATACCTTCTTCCCGCCAATCGCAAGTGACTGCATAAGCGTGTGCCCAGGCGCGGCGGATGGACGGGCCATCCTCAGTTGAATGACTTGCTGGTTACTGTTGACCAAACCGCCGGGTACGCCAGGGACTTGAGCCGGAGCAGCACAGGCCGCCGCGAGTAGCGCGGGACCAATAAATCGCAGATAGAATCTCATGAGAATGTCCTCGATGGTTTCGCGCTAGCCGAGCGCGCAGATTAAGCCATTCACCGCGGTCCCATACGGATTGCCGTAAAATTGCGCTGAAATGGTCGCTACCGCGTTGCCTGTGACGATTATGGTCGACCCACCAAATTGTTTTTCAGCCCAACCGGTGCCACCGTAGTATTTCACCTTACTGAACAGCTGTGTGTCGCCGACTGCGGAAGCGTCAACCCGCCACGTCATATTACCTATGTGGTCACGGATAGGGTACCAAGAGCCCCACCCCATCGGAGGGCCGTATGCCTGGTATGAGCTGCAGCCCTGGTCTCGCTCCGGTGGCGGTGGCGGTGGTGGATTTTCGCCCTCTCCCGGGTCGTCACAGGCGGGGTACGGGTCATAGCCGCACGGACAGCCAGAGGCGTTTGGGTCAACGCTACACGGATCTTGGCATCCGGGAGCCGTGGGATCAGACTCACAGGGATCAGTCGGATTACACCACGCGTCATAATTCGGATCGCACGTATCCGGATCCGGATAGCAGTTCGGATATTCCCCGGTGTAACCAGGACCGCAGTCATAGACCGTAACCGTGTCAAGCTCGTGCGGATCGCCAGCATGATGATTGAGCCGTACGTTGAACAAGTGTGGGGAAGTGGGATCGACGGCTTGTTCGCTGCAAGCGCTGGCCAAACCTAGGAAGCCTATGGCGAAGAGCCCGCACATCAAAACGCGCCGCCGGAGCAGCTCACGAGTCATAAAATCTCCTAATAGCCTGAGCGGTCACTTCGGAGCGAGCGTGGCGCGAAGGCGAAGTTGGCTGTCAAAAAGAGCGAAGTGACTATGCAAACGTGTGCCACTCGCTGGTTTCCTAGTGTCGATGAACGCGGCGAAATAGAACTCATCGGCGCGATAATACGACCGCCTAAAGCGATGCGTGCCAAAGATGCTCTTGTCGTAGTAGGCGTTGAGTCTCGCGCAAATGCTCGAGGACCGTGCCTCCGTCAGGCGGCGCAGATCTGCTGGCTTTACATTGGTGAGAGAATATTTCCGTCGAAACCAGGCGAGGCGATCCTGACTAAGTGCCCGAGACACCACCTGCCAGCCTGATGGCTCACGCTCGGGACCTGGTGGGGGACATTCTAGGCGTGGGGCTTGGGCCGAAGCGTCTCTTGGCAGCAACAAGACGATCGCTATCGACAACACACTTATGAGCAACATCCTGCGTGAGTGCATCGGGCCTCCAGGAATAATTCGGGGTTCGAGTGAAAACTGCGTCGCTTTATTGGCGGCGATTGGAGGTTCCGAGGGGCGCAATAAGTGAGCCTTTAGCGCCGCCACTTTCTCCGCTACTGATACAAAAAGCGCACTAGTCGGGTTCGCACATTGGCACCTACGCTCTGAATGCGTGATATGAAAGCGACAGTTTTATCCCGCCAGATCGTTTGAAATTTTTTAAGCTCTACTGGAAACACATTCGCATTCTCCTCCCTCGCAAGCGGCTGAGCTTGGCCTTCGTGCATATACTTTCTCACGCATGAGGTGTAAGGCGGCGGCTCAAGCGAGTGGTGGCTGACCAAGCGTGAACATTCAGGTGCTCAAGGATGTGTTGGGAAAAGAGTGGTGACGATGGAGCAGAGGCGGACCGTCGTCCGAGAAGTAAAGCTGACCGCCCAGAGGGAGCGTCGAACATGCCGCTGGCTGGGGTTTCACCGGAGCGCGGTACGCTACGTCGTTCAGAATCAGCACGGTCTACAGCCGATAATCGATTTCCCGGATGTCGAGCGTGTTTATCCTCCGATTCGTTATGGCCGTTCTTTATGGCCGGATTCCGAGTTTGTCGCAACCCAAAGTGCAAGCAACTATTGAGCAGGAAGGCCTGGACAGATCGAACTCCGCTCAACTTCTTCGTCGGTTTGGAGAGAGAACCATAGCAAACCCCTTTCGCTTGGAACCTGCGCGGCAGCGGGCGGCGTCGGGCTAGAACGGGGGTGTTTCGTCGTTTGGGGGGGGGCGGCCCGCCCCAAACCTCTCGGTGAGTGGCGTCTGTAGAGGCAGTCGGGCTCCAGTTCTACGCTAGAGTTCGGCCTGCTCGCCAGTAATGCCTTTATTCTTCGGACCCATCACTCGCGATTCTAGCGCTCGTTCGTCAGTCCCCCGAACTTGCTTCGTGCGGCGCCGTAAATCAGATCGGCGGCGACCTCGATCCCCAGCCGCTCGGTGTTGACGCTTAGGTCGTAGTTCTCGTGCGCGCGCCAGTCGCGCTCCCAGTT
>CAZQJF010000088.1:0-9368 GCA_964593735.1 uncultured Streptomycetaceae bacterium
CCTGGGCGCGGGATACGCATTCGGCAACGTGCCGATCGTGAGGGACAACTTCACGCTCGTCGCACTCGGGATCGTCGCGGTGTCGCTCCTGCCGATGGTCTTCGAGATCATCAAGGCTCGTCGCCAGGCGCGCCGGGTTGGCCAGCTATCGTTGCTGTGCTCGGGGACGCGGGCGGCGTGGCCTTGTCAGGAGTTGGAACCGCGCCCGGCCGCGCGGCGCCGTCCGCCTGCGAGGGCTGTGGCGCGCGGGTAAGCCCCCACCACACGCCACCTATCGCCAGCACCATCGCAACGGTTGCGGCGCCCGCAACGAGGTAGAAGCGTCGACCCCGCCCGGATGGTGGAGGGGTATCCGCATCCTTGACCGGGGTACCGCAGTTATCGCAAAAGGCGGTGTCGGCGGCGAGTTCCTTGCCACAACTGGTGCAAAAGCGCTTTATGTTCATGGCCCCTCTCCGTTGCCGCTCCTACGGAATGATTCATTGGCGACGGCATCACCAATCGACGGCGGCGCTTGCACGTTCTATCTCCCCTCGGATTCCTTCATCTGTTTGCACAGCGCCTCTTCCTGATGCTCGGGCTTGCGGCACTCGCGGCTTTCGCAGATGGTGCGGCTGATGAAATTCGAGCGGCTTGCGCACAACTCCTTCGCCGTTCGCGCGGTCGTTTGCGGCGGCGGCTGTGGTTCCGCCGCGGCACGCTGCCGCCGCTCTTCCGCTTCCTTGCGAGCTGCATCCCGTCGACCCCGGGCCGGTTCCTGGCTGCGCGTTTCCGCCGCGGCCCTGGCCTGACGGTCTTTCGCCTCCAGTTCCATGCGCATCGCTTCCGTTTCCCGCCGTTTTGCCTCTGCTGCCTGTCGCCTGGCTTCGGCGTCGCGCTGTTTCTGCTCCGCTTCGCGCCGCTGAGCGTCCAGTTCCTGTTGCTTCGCCTCCGCTTCTTCCTTTTCCTGCAGCATTTTCGCTGCCTGCTCTTCGGCTTGCCTGCGCGCCTGCTCCGCGGCAGCCAGCGCGCGCTGCTTCTCTTCGAGCTCCGTTCGCGCCCTGTTCTCCAGTTCCAGTTTCGCCCTCTCGAGCGCGAGCCTCTGCTGTTCCCGGTCCTGGATTACGAAGTAACCGCCGCCCCCGATGGCAACCAGTGCCACGACAATTGCGACAAGGGCGTAGAGGCCCTTTCGACCCGGCGCGCCTTTCCGTGGTGACACCGCAACATCCGGTTGCCCGATCCGCTCCGGGGGTGCGGCAGCGACTGTTAGCCCTGCGATCGGCGCACCGCAGCCCTTGCAAAACTTCGCTTCGTCCCGGTTTTCCGTGCCGCAGCCTGGACAGCTCTTCATCATGTCTCCCCTTGCAGGCCGCCCCGGCGGCCTTGCTTACTTAACCCGGCGTCTACTCAGCGCGAATTCCGGCCTCCTGGATGATACTGAATCTTGGCATTGCTCTATTCGGCGACCCGAAATCGAGGGGCAACGTCCTCCTGAGCTTGCGCCACGGCCACGGATCACGGATGACGAGTCACGGATCACGCTTTCTCGCCGAGCGCGAGAGCAACCCGCCGCAGGCCATCATCCCCGCGTTGATCCAGAACACGGCCGGCAGCCCCAGCGCCGAGGCCACGACCCCGAAAGCGATCGGCCCTGCTACGCGCACGAAGTTGTTGGCGGTGAGCCGCAGGCCCAGCGTCTGGCCCGCGCGTCCCGGAACGACGCGCTCGTACATCAGTATGACCGTGAGCGGCGTGCCTATACCCATGCCGAGACCGAAGAAAAACGAGACCGCCGAGAGTGTGATGGGATCGTGGCAGAACGGCACGAGGACGAATCCGACCATTCCCAGGTAGAACGACCAGGCGAGGAGCTTTTCGCCCGGAACCGACTTGACGAGGCGCGCGAGGAACAGCCGCACGACGAACGACGCGACCGCGAAGTTCGCGAGAACGACGCCGATGGCGGACGCCGACAGGCCGATCGAGTGTCCGTAAATCGGGATGTAGAACTGGAACAGATCGGTGCCGAGCTGCACCATGCCGCTGGTGACGAGCATGAGTAGTACCGCAGGGTCGGAAAGCGTGGAGAGTCCGCCGCCCATGCCATGCGTAGCCTGCGGATTGCCGGGGGGCAGCGACCGTCCCCAGGCGAGCACCAGCACCAGCGCCACCAGCGAGAGCGACGCGCCCAGGAGGCACGCTGCCCCATACCCCAGGTGGTCTATCGACAATCCGGCGTACAGCGGGCCGACGAAATTGGTGACGGCCCCGACGAGGCTGAAATTGCTAAAATTGCGCGCGCGGTCGGCGGGCTTGCTCAACAGGCCGATCGTGTTTTGCAGGGTAACGTGGAAGAAGGCGAGCGCGAGACCGCTCAAGGCCGCCGCGACGTAGAACGCCGGCAGCGCGCGCACGAAGTACGGCAGCACGAGTGCGCCCGTCCCGCACGCGGCGGCGAAGAGGAGCAGACGGCGCCCGCCGGCGCGGTCGGCGAGCGCGCCTATCGGCCACGACAGCAGCAGGGCGAACAGGTAGAAGAGTCCGCCGAGGATCCCCACCACCGACGCCGACGCGCCCAGCTCGAGCGAGTAGAGCGTGAGCACGATGCGGGCCGCGTTCAGGCCCGTGAACAGGAAGAACGTCAGGGCGAGCGAGAGATGGATCGCCACTTGCCCTTATTCCGGGATCCTGCGGAAGATTCCGCTGTTTGAAATATTTCTCAAGACCCGATTATAACGGCGTGATCCGTGATCCGTGATCCGTGATCCGTGAAGCAGTACTCGACATCGTGCCTCGTGCGCCCCGACACTGCCCCGGGACGCGGATCGCGGACAGAGGTTCTGGCGGTTTCATCGGATCACGGATCACGATTCACGGATCACGCCTTCACTACGGTATGCTTGGCAGACGGATCCAGATACACGGTTACCCTTGATAATGGAGAAAACCATGGCAGACGCGGCTATTCTTTCCAATCCCCTGAAAGAGATGATGAAGGCAGGCAAGGTGGCGCTCGGCATGAACGTGCGCCTTGCGCGCTCGGGCGAAATAGCGCGCATCGCGAAGTCGAGCGGCCACGACTTCATCTTCATAGACGGCCAGCACGCGGTCTTCAACCTGGAGACCATTACGCATATCGCGCAAACCGCGCTCGGCTGCGGCATAACGCCCATTGCGCGCGTGCGCAGCGTCGACGATCAGGACGTGCAACTGCTGCTGGACAACGGTGTGATGGGCATCGTGTATCCGGACGTCAACACCGCCGCCGAGGCGCGCCGGGCGGTCGCCCGCGCCAAGTTCCCGCCGATAGGAAAGCGCTCCGCTGCGGGTGGCTACTCGATGTTCGATTTCCGTCCCGTGCCCGTGAGCCAGACGGTGCCCGCGTTGAACGACGCCACGCTGGTGGTGTGCATGATAGAGACCCCGGAAGGGGTGAAAAACGTCGAGGAGATCGCGAAAGTGGACGGCGTGGACGTGGTCCACATCGGCGCCAACGACCTGCTGACCGCAATGGGCAAGCCCGGGGCATTCGGCGACCCCGAAGGCGCCCGGGTCATCGACCACGTCATCTCGGTTACGGCAGCCAGCGGCAAGATCCCGGGCATGGGCGGCGATCGCAACATCCCGCGGCAGATGGAGTACATCCGCAAGGGCGCGCGCTTCATCACGACCAACAGCGAGATCGCGTTCATCATGGCCGAAGCGACGCGGGTAACCACGGAGCTGCGCAAAGCGCTGGCGGAAAAATAGCCGCCGGTTCAGGCTCCGCTGCATAGTTCAACAATGAGATCGTCATCCCGGCGCTAGGCCGGGATCCAGGCGGTCTTATCGACGTTTTCTGGATACCGGTCTTCACCGGTATGACGAAATGAGACCGTAGGGAATTCCCTTGAAGTTGCAGATGCCGTCGCGGACCGAACCTCGGACCCTGCCCGATGCCGTCTCGACGACCGGTCCGGGTGGCGCCGCGGCGGAAGTCAGCGGTGACGGCGCCACGGCGGGAATTCGCGAGAGCTTCATTGGAAGGGGTAAGTCTGAGGTCGCCATCAGCGCGTTAGGGAACCTCTTGACAAGTCGTCCTCGCGAAGGCGGGGATCCAGTAACGAACTGAATCGCCTGGGTTCCCGCCTGCGCGGGAATGACGACTGTCTAGTTGTTCAGAACTCCCTTAGCAGCGATAGCCGGGGTCTTCCCGGTCGAGCTTGCGCAACAGCGCGGCCCATAGAAGCTTGCCGCCGGCGCCGCGCAAATTCCCGGTGTCCAGAGAGTCCATAAACTGGATTCTTCTGCCGTCTTGTTGGCGACGTCGCGCGGTTTCGCTTCCCGGAGGCGCGGCGCGTACCGGATTTGACAGAGGTATGAGCCGGACCGAGAATCCGTCCAACGCGCCAGCGGCGTTGCGCAGCGAGGCTGCTGCGACGCACGAGCCGGCGCTCATGTAGAAGAGGAGATCCTCATGTCGCTGCTTCCCGATCCACACGAGCTGGAACACCTGCTGCCCGCCGAAACCTCGTCTTTTCCCTCGCCGATTCCGACGCAGTTCGTGTCGAGCGACGAGTTCCTGCCCACGCCGCAGACCGAGAACCAGAAGAAAGTCGAAGCGCGCATCAAGGAGCTGGGCGCCCGGCTGGCCAGGCATCAGGGCTTGAGCCGGCGCCGGTTCTTCCAGACCGCGGCCGGCATGGCGGCCGCCTTCGCGGCAATGAACGACGTCTATGGCCCGTACTTCGGCGTGGGCCGTGCCGAAGCCGCCACGCCCGACATGGCGAACGAGCGCGCGAAGGCGCTCTCCGGCCAGTTCATCATGGACATGCACACGCACTTCCTGCGCGACGATACGCGGCTCTCAAACTTCGTGCGCTCGCGCGAAGCCGTCGGCAGGGCCGGCTGGAATCCAGCGCTGGTCGACAAGCCCCAGACGCTGGAGGATCTGAAGTTCGCGAACTACTTCAAGGAAATCTATTTCGACAGCGACACCAAGATCGCTCTTGTCTCGGGCTCGGGCTCGGAGGAGCCGCGCGACTGGTTCCTGACCAACGAGATGAAGGCCGATGCGCGCGCCAAGGTCAACCGGTTGACCGGCTCGCGGCGGATGTTCTCGCACGCCATCTTTCAGCCCGGCATGCCCGGCTGGATGGACCGGGTGGACCAGGATCTGGCCCAGTCGAAGCCCGATGCCTTCAAGGGCTACACCGTGGGCGACAACACCAACAAGCACCTCTCGCGGCACCCGTGGCGGATGGACGACGAGAAGCTGCTCTATCCGTTCTACGAGAAGATGGTGAAAGCGGGGCTCGTCAACGTATGCGTCCACAAGGGGCTCTTCCCGCCCGCCACCTCGGCGAAATTCCCCGACCTGCTGCCGTACGCCAACGTCAGCGACGTGGGCAAGGCCGCGAAGGACTGGCCGCAGCTCAACTTCGTGATCTACCATTCTGCGTTCCGCTACACCGGCGGCGCGTACAAAGTCGGCATGGAGCAGTTCGATTCCACGGGGCGCGTGGACTGGGTGACCGACCTGGCCGACATACCGGCGAAGTTCGGAGTCAGGAACGTCTATGGCGATCTCGGCCAGATCTTCGCGCAAAGCACCGTCGCCGAGCCGCGCCTGTGCGCAGCGATGATGGGCACGCTGATCAAGGGTCTCGGCGCCGATCATGTGGTCTGGGGCACCGATGCCGTGTGGACAGGGGCGCCCCAGTGGCAGATCGAAGCCCTGCGCCGACTGGAAATTCCGGACGATATGCAGAGGAAGCACGGCTTCTCATCCATGGGACCGGCCGACGGTCCGATCAAACGCGGCATCTTTGGAGAAAACTCCGCGCGTCTTTACAAGTACGACATGCGGCGTTCTGCCGAGCTCGCAACCGACCGCATCGCGGTAGCGAAGTCAGCCTACGAAGAGCAGGGGCCGTGGCGCACCAACCGGCGCTATGGCTACGTCGCCAAGCCGGTCGCCTGAAACAGGCTTCACAACAGAACCGGCACAATGTCACAAATCATTGATTGTCGACAATTTTTACAATTCTCACACCCTGACGGCGGGTCCGAAGTTGCCCGTGTTCGTAATGAAATCAATGTGATGGCGGTTACGCCGGTGGCGCCGTATGACTTATCTCACACCCAGTCCGTGACTTTCATGTCGGTCCGCTTTACACAGCACCGTTTGGGGAGTGTCGCAGGTCAGCGGGAGGCCCCACTAGCCGAAAGACCTAGGCACATTGAATCAAGCAGTTGTGGGCCCGCACGCACCGTTTCAGCGCGACGTCGCACGCTTCTTGCAGTGCAATGCTGCAGAAAGCTCGTCACACCGGCAGGCTTTCGTCAGGGGCGTACCGATACACCGAAAAAACGCAATAACAAGAATGCGCCCGGCGCCACTTCCGGATTGTGGCGGAAGGGCGGTTCCGGATCCGTTCATCAGCAGCAGCAGGGCGGGAAGAGATGGCCAGCGGCACCAGGCTCGCAGCATGTTCGGCACTCGCATTCCTCGCGATGGTCATAGCTGTGCCCCGCGCCGAAGCGCCCCGGGACCTGAGTCCAGCAACGGTCTACCACCAGAGATTCTTCGCGGATCCGATCATGGGCATCAGGGGCGATGCCACCGTTTTGGCGATTCCCGCAAGAACGTGATTTCGTCGGACCGCGGGTAGCTTCAGCTGAGATCGGAGATTCAAAGGGGGCCATGGCCCCCTTTCAATTTCCCTGGCCAATAGTCTTCTGCTGGCGCCCATAGCGGCATGCGTGTGAATCGTCAGCGCACCGTGCACCGTTGGAGTGCCCCGGCAAGCCTGGCGTCCGTAGAAACCATTGGTTAACAATTCACTAGCAGCGTGTCGGACTTGAAGTTCCGACACGCTGCTAAAGGAGTGTGTCGGGACAAAGTCCGACACACTCCTAGCCCATGGTACGGCGTTTGCTCATCCGGCGTTACCATGCTCGTGAATGCCCGAGCAGGCTGAATGATGAGTTACGGCTAGATGTACCTCAACCCGTCGGGCGGGGAGGCGCGCGAGCATAACGCCGGGCGCCTCACCCCATTCGAGAGCAGAGAACGCGAGGCATGACCTACTGTATAGGCCTGTTGCTTGACGAGGGGATGATTTTCGCCTCGGACTCCCGTACGAATGCCGGCGTGGACAACTTCGCCAAGTTCTCCAAGATGACGGTGTTCGACCGTCGCGGCGACCGCGTTATCGTCTTGTTGAGCTCCGGGAACCTCGCCGGAACTCAGGCCGTGATCGGCGTGCTGAACCAGCGCTGCCGTGCCGGTGACGCGGTCCCCAACCTCTGGAGCGCGGACACCATGTTCGACGTCGCGAGGCTGGTCGCGGACGCGATGCGCGATATCGAGCGGCGCGACGGTGAGTACCTGCAGGAGAGCGAGATCCGCTTCAATGCCTCGTTCATCGTCGGCGGGCAGATCGGCGGTGAGCGGTTACGGCTGTTCCGGATCTATGCCGAGGGCAATTTCATCGAAGCAGGTACCGACACACCATACCTTCAGACAGGTGAAACCAAGTACGGCAAGCCGATCATCGACCGCGTCATTACGCGTTCTACTCCCCTTGCAGACGCCACGAAGTGTGTGCTCGTATCATTCGATTCGACCATGCGCAGCAACTTGTCGGTGGGCATGCCGATCGACCTGATTTGCTACGAGCGAGACAGCCTCGAACTGCGGAGGCGCCGTCGATTCGACGAGGGGGACGCCTATTTCACGGCGCTCAGCCTTGAATGGAGGGAAGGGTCGCGCCAGGTCTTTCGACGATTGCCGGAACTGACCTGGTAACGGGCCAATCGACTCCTTCCTCATCACGTGTGAGCACGGTGGCAACCGGGTGCCCGCGCCCTATCGACGGCTGTTTCGGGGGCAACGGGCGCTGCTCAACTCCCACCGCGGCTATGATCCCGGCGCGCTTGTCATGGCCAGGGCGCTGGCCGCGGCCTTCGCGGCGCCGCTCGTGACTTCGAGCGTCAGCCGCCTGCTTGTCGACCTCAATCGCTCGATCGGTCATCCGCAGGTCTTCTCGGCGGCGACGCGCGCAGCGCCGGCGAAGCTCCGCTCGAAGATCGTCGAACAACATTACCGGCCGTATCGCGCGCGAGTCGAGCGTCTCGTCAGGCAAGCAGTGTCGCGCGGCCGGCGAGTGATCCACATCTCGTCGCACAGCTTCACTCCGGAGTTGAACGGCAAGGTGCGGCGCGCCGACGTGGGTTTGCTCTATCACCCCGGCCGGCGCGGGGAGGCCGCGCTGTGCGCCCGCTGGAAGGCATCGCTCGCGGCATGCGCTCCGCGGCTGCGGGTGCGCCGCAACTATCCCTATGCCGGCAAAGGGGACGGACTGACTGCGCACTTGCGCCTGCGCTTTCCGCCCGTCGCCTACGTCGGAATTGAACTTGAGGTCAACCAGAGAATCGTATTCACCGCCGGCAGCCGCTGGACGGCGCTGCGCGGTGTGCTGATCGATTCGTTGCGCACGGCCATGCGCGCCTCCACCTGACGAATACCGGAGACCCCTGATGCAGATTCGCGTCGGCTTCGAAATGATCTACGAGTGCCCGCAACCCACCCCGATGATATTCTGCCTCAACGTCCACTACACTCGCGTGTCCGATCTCGTGGGCCGTGACAACCTGGTGGTCGACCCGCCGGTCCCGATAGCGGGTTATCGGGACAGCTTTGGCAACTGGTGCACCCGCATCCTTGCGCCAACGGGCCGCACCCGTGTCACCGCCGACGCGCTCCTGAACGATACCGGTGCACCCGACGCGATCGTTCCTCGGGCGCAACAGTATCCGGTACAGGACCTGCCCGAGGAATCCCTGCTCTTTCTGCTGGGAAGCCGGTATTGCGAAACCGATCGCCTGTCCGGGACGGCGTGGAGCCTGTTCGGACAGGCGCCGACTGGATGGGGCCGGGTGCAGGCGATCTGCGACTATGTCCATAGCCACATCACCTTCGGCTACGAGCACGCGCGCATGACACGGACGGCGCTGGAAGCGTTTCAGGAGAGGACCGGCGTCTGCCGCGACTATGCCCACCTCGCCGTGGCCTTCTGCCGGTGCATGAACATCCCTGCGCGCTACTGCACCGGCTACCTCGGCGACATCGGCGTGCCGCCACCGTATGGCCCGATGGATTTCGCCGCCTGGTTCGAGGCCTTCCTCGACGGGCATTGGTACACGTTCGACCCCCGCAACAACACGCCGCGCATCGGCAGGGTGTTGATCGCGCGCGGCCGCGACGCTTCCGACGTGGCGATCAGCACCACGTTCGGCCCCAACACTTTGACGAGCTTCCGGGTGTGGACCGACGAGGTGCGTGCCGGCTAGAGCCGGTTTCAAAAACGGAACACCGACAGGATGAACAGGATGAACAGGAT
>CAZQJF010000089.1:0-9364 GCA_964593735.1 uncultured Streptomycetaceae bacterium
CTGCTCGCGCTCACGGCTGCGGCCTTGTTCGGCGCGAGCACGCCGCTTGCGAAACTGCTGCTCGGCGAAGTGCCGCCAATCGGGCTCGCAGGATTGCTCTACCTTGGCAGCGGCCTGGGACTGCTCGCGGTGCGACTGGCAACGCACTCGCGGCGCAGCCCGGATCAGCCTGCAACGGAGGCGCCCCTTGCGCCACGAGACTATCCGTGGCTCGCCGGTGCGGTGATCACAGGCGGCATCGCTGCGCCGATCCTGCTCCTGTGGGGACTGTCGGGTACCAGCGCGTCGGAGGCCTCGCTGCTGCTCAACCTGGAAGGTGTGATCACCACGCTGGTTGCCGCAGCGCTTTTCCGGGAGGCAGTCGGCGCACGCGTGTGGGGTGCCGCGGCGCTGATGCTCGCTGGCGGGCTGGCGCTGTCCTGGCAACCGCAGGCGGACCTCGAATTCCCGCTCCATGCGCTCGCAATTATCGGCGCGTGCTTCTGCTGGGCCCTCGACAACAACCTCACGCGCAAGATTTCGGCGAACGACCCTGTGGTGCTGGCAACGATAAAGGGGCTCACGGCCGGATCATTCAATATCGCGTTGGCGTTCGCGTTCGGGTTGCATCTTCCCGCAATCGCAACACTCTTCGGAGCGCTCCTGCTCGGATTCCTGGGTTACGGTATCAGCCTCGTGCTCTTCATCCTCGCACTGCGGCATCTCGGGAGCGCGCGCACTGCCGCGCATTTCAGCACCGCGCCATTCATCGGCACCGCCATTGCGATTTTCGTGCTGGGAGAGCCGTTCACCGTGTTATTCGGCATCGCTCTCGCGCTGATGGTCTCAGCCACGTGGCTCGTGCTTACCGAGCGACATTCCCACCGCCATACCCACGAACCCATGGCCCACAGTCATCGTCACGTCCATGACGAGCATCACCAGCACCCGCACCGGGGTGATGAGGGCCCGGAGCCCCACGCCCACGAGCACGCGCATGAGCCGCTGCGGCATTCGCATCCGCACGTGCCGGACCTGCATCACCGCCACGATCATTAGAACGAGCGGAGGAATGGGCTCGTTCCGGCATCATCGGAGCCTTCCCGTTCCCCCGCACCCCCCGTCGCACGATGCAGACTCCGCGCACCCTGAGCGAAGGGCGCTAGCCCGTAATCGAAGGGTGCGGTTGCAGAACTATGATGGCCATCCCCGCGATCGCGACCGCGGCGCCGATGAGGTCCCAGCGCGTAGGAACGATGCGATCGGCCAGCCACAGCCAGCCGAGCGCAACGGCGATGTACACCCCGCCGTACGCCGCGTAAGTGCGCCCTGCCGCGAACGGGTGCAAGGTCAGCAGCCAGACAAATGCGGCGAGCGACAGCGCGGCCGGCAGCAGCAGCCACGCCGGCTTGTCCTGCTTGAGCCATAAGTACGGCAGATAGCACCCCACGATCTCGGCGAGCGCGGTAACCGCGAAGAGTCCGGCCGTCCTGGCGAATTCCATCATGTCGCGCGCCCTCCTCTCTTCGGCGCGTCCTCACCATGGCAAGCACACGCTTCACCGTGCGCCGCGGCGACCAGCTCGTGCAGGATGCCGCATTCTCCCGTGGCGTGGCCGGCGTCGCATTGCTTGCGCAACTGGTCGAGCTGCCGCTCGAGCGCGCGCATGGACTCGAGCCGCGCCCGCACCCGGGACAGATGCTCGTCTATGAGACGGTCGATATCGCCGCAATCCCGGGCGGGGTGCTCCACGAATTCGAGCAGGCGTCTCACCTCCGCCAGCGGTATGTCGAGCGCGCGGCAGTGGCGGACAAAGGCGAGCCGCTCCAGGTGGCTCTTGCCGTAGGCACGGTAGCCGTTGGCCTGCCGCGTCGGCGGCTGCAGCAGCCCTTCCCGCTCGTAATAGCGGATAGTTTCCACCTCCACGCCCGTTGCTGCCGCCAGCTCACCGATACGCATATGGCCTCCTGATAACTGTCCCCCGATTGTACCTGTTGACCCTGGAGTGGCTATAGGGTTTCAAATGGCAACGATCGGGGGAATGGTAAAGAGCGCCATGAGCGAATCCACTGCCGCAAAGTGTTCCTGTGAAGCCGGCTCCGACGCGGACCCGGCGCAAGCGCCGGTCCGCGTCACTGGCTTCACGGCACTCTACAGGATTGAAAAGATGGATTGCCCGACTGAGGAAGCATTGTTGCGCAAAGTGCTGCACGGCTTGCCGGGGGTGCTGGCGCTCGATTTCAATCTGGTGGCGCGCACCCTCAGGGTCGAGCACTCGCTCGCCGATCCCCACTCCATCACGGCGGCGATTGCGGCACTCGACATGGCTCCCGTGCTGCAATCGCCGTCCGCCGGCGGTCCCGCGCCGCAGCCGATGGCGGCCGTCCCCGCAGTTTCCCGCAAGCAGTGGATTCTGATGACGATTGCCGGAATTGCGGCGATCGGATCGGAAGCCGTGGCTCATACGACCGGCATCGAAACTTCGCCCGCCGTGGCGGCGCTCGCGATCGCGGCCATCCTTGCCGGCGGTTTGCACACCCTCAGGAAGGGCTGGATCGCGCTGAAGACCTTCTCGCTCAATATCAATCTCCTCATGACGGTCGCGGTGATCGGCGCGATATTGATCGGCGAGTGGCCGGAAGCGGCGGTGGTGATCTGGCTTTTCGGCCTGGCCGAAATGATCGAGGCGCTGAGCCTGGATCGCGCGCGCAACGCGATTCGGGGGCTCATGGCGCTTGCCCCGGAAATGGCTGCCGTGCGGCAGCCGGACGGCTCCTGGCTGGAAACCCGGGCCGAAGCGGTGCCGTTGGGCGCTACCGTGCGTGTGAAGCCCGGCGAGCGGCTGGCGCTCGATGGCGTTGTGGAGTCCGGCCGGTCCTCGGTCAATCAGGCGCCCATCACCGGCGAGAGCATGCCGGTGGAAAAGCAGCAGGGCGATCCCGTGTTCGCCGGCACCATCAACGAGCTCGGCGCCTTTGCGTTTCGCGTGACCGCTACCAAAGGCGAAACCACGCTCGACCGCATCGCGCGCTCGGTGCAGGAGGCGCAGGCGCAGCGCGCGCCCACACAGCGATTCGTCGATCAGTTCGCCCGGGTTTACACGCCCATCGTGTTCCTCACGGCGGTGCTGGTCGCGCTGGTACCACCGCTCGCTTTCGGGCTGCCATGGTACGACTGGATCTACAAGGCGCTGGTCCTGCTGGTAATTGCCTGCCCGTGCGCGCTGGTCATTTCCACGCCGGTAACCGTGGTCAGCGGGCTCGCCGCCGCGGCGCGGCGCGGCATACTGATCAAAGGTGGGCTCTATCTCGAGCAAGGGCGGCACCTGAAGTCCATCGCGCTGGACAAAACGGGAACGATCACGCACGGCAGGCCGGTACTGACCGACGTGATCCCGATTGCCGGCACGACCCGGGACGACGCGTTGCGGATCGCGGCGAGCCTCGATGCGCTTTCCGAGCACCCTGTCGCCGCAGCCATCGTGGCCGGATACGGAAACCTTACGCACGCACCTGTCAGCGGATTCGAAGCACTGACCGGACGCGGCGTGAAAGGCGACATCGACGGGACGACCTACTACATCGGCAACCATCGACTCGCGGAGGCGCTCCGCGTGTGCAGCCCTTCTCTGGAGCAAACGCTGGATCGCCTTGAAGTCGAAGGCAAGACGGCGGTGGTCCTGGCGACTGCTGGCGCTGCACTGGCCGTGCTGGCGGTTTCCGACACTGTCCGCAAGACGAGCAAGGAAGCCGTGGCAGCGCTCCGGTCGCTCGGCGTAGCCCCCGTCATGCTGACCGGCGACAACGTGAGGACCGCGCAAGCCATAGCGAGCCAGGTCGGCATCACTGATGCGCGCGGCGAGCTGTTGCCCGAGGACAAGCTGGCCGTCATTACGAAGCTCCTCGAACGCGGGCCGGTGGGCATGGTGGGCGACGGCGTGAACGACGCGCCGGCGCTCGCGAAATCGAGCATCGGGTTCGCGATGGGCGCCGCTGGAACCGACACCGCGATTGAAACCGCGGACGTGGCCCTCATGCAGGACGATCTCCGCAAGGTGCCCGAATTCATCGATCTGTCCCGGCGCACGTCGCTCGTGCTCTGGCAGAACATCACGTTCGCGATCGGCGTCAAGGCGGTCTTTTTCGTTCTGACGTTTACCGGCCACACCAGTCTGTGGCTCGCTGTGTTCGCCGATATGGGCGCAAGCCTGCTGGTGGTGTTCAATGGCTTGCGTCTTCTGTCATTCAAAGGGCCCGCTGAGCCCCAGGAAAAGCCGCGCTGATGCGAGACTCGGCTGAATTCGCCAGCGGGACTGCAAAGGCGCCGGAAGTCAGAAGGCTCGCGACGCGCGTTATCGAAACCAAGGTCAACGAACTGATGATGGTGGGGCGATGGCGCGAGGGCTATGCAACACGCTGACCTTTGCACGGCGCGCGATATGGCGGTCAAGCGAGTGAGCCCGAAGCGAAAAGCATGAACAAACCTGGTCGCAGGAAACTCATGATCGCCTCGGCCGCGGCTACCGCGGCCGGCGCCGGTCTCGGGCTGTGGTGGTGGAAGCGGCCTCCGCGCGACGAACGCGTGGAGCGTGACGAAGCGACCCCGCCGCTTGATCCGGCGTTCCCCAACCCGTTGCGGCTGCCCGGACCCGAGGGCATGTTCGGCGTGATTGACGTCGAGGGGCCGCTCACGATCGTGGCAAAACCCGTGCAGCACGCGCTGCTTCCCGGAAAACCGGCAACAATGCTCGCGTACGAGGTCGAGCACCAGGGCAGGATCTTCTTCAACCCGATCCTGAAAGTGCGCACCGGAGCGACGTTTCGGGCCAAATTCTGGAACGCACTCGACGAAACCAGCATCATCCACTGGCACGGCTTGCACGTGGACGCCAACAACGACGGGCACCCGCACTACGCGATCCCCGGGGGCGCCGTCTACCAGTATCAGTTTTCAGTGGCGAACCGCGCGGCGACCAATTGGTACCATCCCCATCCCCACGGCCTCACCGGCAAGCAGGTTCACCTCGGCCTGGCTGGTGTGTTCATCGTCGAGGACGACGAGGAGATTGCGCTGCAGAAGGCTCTTGATCTCACGTTGGGGAGCACCGACATACCGCTGCTCATTCAAGACAAGCGTGTGAACGAGGATGGCGCTCTGCACTACGCGCCGACTGACGACGAATCGTTCGGCGGCTATTTCGGTAACGAGGTATTTGTCAACCTGACCCCGCGCCCGTACTTCGACGCGGCAACACGGATTTACCGGTTTCGCATCATCAATGGCTCCAACGCGCGCGCCTACCGGCTCGCGTTTGCGAACGGCGACGAACAGCTCGAATATCAGGTGATCGGGACCGACGGCGGGCTGCTGGACCGGGCGTATCGCGTCAAGGAAGCATTCCTGTCCCCTGGCGAGCGGCTGGATGTGCTGCTGGACCTGAGCGGAGTGAAGGTAGGGGACAGGATCCTGCTGCGCAGCCTGCCGTTCGAGCCGATGCACAACGAGTCGGCGGGCAGCGCGGAGAAGGGGCACGACATGAGCCGCATGGGTGCGGAAGCTTCCGGCGCGGAGAAGGGACACGACATGAGCCGCATGGATTCCGGCGGCCAGAGCCGGTCCGCGCTGCCCGATGGCGCCGCGTTCGACATCATGAATATTCGCATCACCCGGAAGATGCGGGGCGGCGCCATGCCGGACCGGCTTTCCAATCCACGCCCACCCGAAGAGCCGGAGGAGACCGCGCCGCGGCAGGTGTTCACGCTCGATCACCGAAATCGGCGCTGGCGCATCAACGGACTAAGGTTCGACATGCAGGCGACCCCGATCGTGGTGAAACGCGGAAGCAAGGAAATCTGGGAGGTTCGCAACGTAAGCTCAAGCATGCCGCACCCGATGCACCTGCACGCCTTTCACTACCGCGTGGTCGAGCGCATCGGCAGCCCGGAACAGATACGGCGGCTAAGTGTCGACCGCCGCGGAACCACCGCGAGCGATCTGGGCTCCAAGGATACGGTGTTGGTGTGGCCCGACGAGACCGTGCGCGTGCTAGTGGATTTTTCCCATTCGTTTCCCGGCGATCAGGTGTATCTGTTTCACTGTCACAACCTGGAGCACGAGGATCAGGGCATGATGCTCAATTTCAAGGTGTTGACGTGATCGAGGTTAATTCGCCGAGCGGGACGGGGCGCACAAGCGGCAGGAGCGCCAACGTCAGGACCGCCCTGATCCTGGTCTTCATCGCGGCCATTTTTTTCGTCGCGGTCGTTATCCGGCATTCGCTATGGTGAGCCGCGCGCACGCCGACACTGTAACGCTGTCCTACACCTGCTTCGAGATGAAGGACAATTGATGCTGCGTCTCCTGCTGGCATTGTTGGCGATCGTCTCCGCGCTTGCTCACGGCGCCGAGCAGGAGCTGCTCGAGCCGGAGAAAGCGTTTCGCTTTGCCGCGCGGCTGCAAGACGAGCGCTCGGTCGAGGTTACCTACCAGATCGCGCCGGGGTACTACATGTACCGCGACAAGTTTAAATTCTCCATGGCGCCGCAGGAGGCAAAGCCCGGCATGCCGCAACTTCCGCCCGGGAAGATGAAGCGTGACGAATTCTTCGGCGAAGTGGAGACCTACCGCGGGAATCTCAGCATCGTCGTTCCGTTCGAGCTCGCGGCCGCCGGCGTGGCAGAGATTCAGCTCACGGCAATCTCGCAGGGCTGCGCGGATATCGGCGTGTGCTATATCCCTTACGAGCACAAGGCCAGGCTGCGGCTCGCCGGGGTCGGTGCGGCGGGCACCGGGACCGATGCGCCTGCCGCGCTGCTCCGCGATGCCAGACCGGCTGGGGGCGAGGATGCGCGCCTCGCCGCGTTGTTTGGCGGTGGTTTCTGGATCGTTGTGGCGAGCTTTTTCGGTTTCGGCCTGCTGCTTTCCTTCACGCCCTGCGTGCTGCCGATGGTGCCGATACTATCCAGTATCATCGTCGGGACCGGGCAACACGTCACCAGAACGAAAGGTTTCCTGCTCGCGTGCGCCTTCGTGCTCGGCATGGCAATCACCTATGCGCTCGCGGGGGTCGCGGCGGGGTTGTCCGGGGCGATGCTTTCGGCGGCGCTGCAGAATCCCTGGGTGGTGGGCGGGTTTGCGGCGATGTTCGTCGCCCTGGCAGCTTCCATGTTCGGCTTCTACGAGTTGCAACTGCCGGTGTCGATTCAAACCCGGCTGGCCAACGCGAGCAATCGGTTTTACGGGGGACACGCGGCAGGCGTGTTCTCCATGGGCGTGCTCTCGGCGCTTATTCTCGGGCCGTGCGTGGCCGCACCGCTCGCGGGCGCGCTGCTCTACATCAGCCAGAGCCGGGACGTCGTGCTGGGCGGCTCAGCCCTCTTCGCAATGGCGCTCGGCATGGGCGTACCGCTGCTCGTAGTCGGCGCTTCAGCCGGTGCGCTGCTGCCGAAAGCGGGTCCGTGGATGGAAACGGTGAAGCGCTTCTTCGGCACTCTGCTGCTGGGGATGGCGATATATCTTGTCTCGCCGTTTCTCGCCGTTTCAGTTCAGATGTTTCTGTGGGCCGCCCTGTTGATCGTGACCGCGGTCTATATGCGCGCGCTGGATCCGCTGATTCCGGGTACTCACGGTTTCCATAGATTCAGCAAGGGCATCGGCGTCATCGCGCTTGCTGCCGGCATCGCATATCTGGTGGGAGCGTTCTCCGGCAGCCGTGACATCCTGCAGCCGCTTTCCGGGCTGCGCACCACGTCTCCTGAGGCTGGGCGGACAGAAACGCCGTTCCAGCGGGTCAACAATGTCGCCGAACTCGATGCGCGCATTCAGGCCGCGGCGGGGCGCACGGTCATGCTCGATTTCTATGCCGACTGGTGCGTCTCCTGCAAGGAGATGGAGCGCTTCACCTTCAGCGATGAGCGGGTGAAGACCCGGTTTAGCGACATGGTGCTGCTGCAGGCCGATGTCACTGGCAACAATGCCGAACACGCCGCGCTGCTCAAGCGCTTCCGCCTGTTCGGCCCGCCCGGCATTGTTTTTTTTGATCGTGAAGGCCGCGAGATCCAGGGCCTTCGAGTGATCGGCTTTCAAGCCGCCGACCGCTTCGTGGCGGTTCTCGACGAGGCCCTGAACGTCCGGTGAAAACAGCGCGCACGATTGCGCTGTTTGCCCGGCGGACCCAGAGTTGGCCCACCTGGTGCCTGCTGACGCTGCCCACCGCTCTGGCATACGCCCTGCGGCTGGTCAAGGAAGACGCCTATCTGGTCAGTCAACTGGGCGCGGACTACCAGCGATACGCGCAACGCACGGCGCGCCTGATCCCTTTCGTCTGGTAACCCAACGGTCGCGAACCAGGTTATTTCCTGGGGCGCTCGTCGGTTATCAACTTGTCGATTACCTCGAACAATCGCTGTTCACTGCGAGCGCCGCTCAGTGAAGTCAGGTACTTGCCGTTGACAGCGAAGGTCGGCACGCTTTCAACCCCGTAGTTTCTGGTAAGGGATCTCGCGCGGCCCACCTGCGCGTTGACACCGAACGACTTGTACGCCGCTTCGAACTTGGCGCGATCGATGCCGCGTTTGGCCACCCACGCGAATATCTCCGCGTCGCTGGCCAGTTTCTGTTTTTCCCCGTGTATCGCATTGAAAACCGCCTGATGATGCTGCTTCAACAACCCCATCGCGCGCAGCGTCAGGAATAACCTGGCGTGTCCTTCGATGTCGCGGCGACCATCCCAGACCACGTGCTCGCGGCGCAGGACGGCATCCTTCGGCATCCGCTTTTCCCAGGCCTCGACCGCGGGCTCCACCTTGTAGCAGTGCGGGCAGCCGTACCAGAAGAACTCGATGACCTCGACCTTGCCCGCGGTGTCTGTGGGCTGGGCTGACGGCAAACGAGTGAATTCCGGGCGATCGCCATGCTGCTGCGCGAAAACACTGAAGGCTCCAAGGACAATTGCTGCCGCCACGATGCCGCGAACCAAAGAACGATGAAGACGCATATCTCTCCTTCCGGTCGGTCCTCTACTTCCTGACCGCCTGTTATTTGTATCCTCTTGCTTCGAGTGGACGGATGCGCAGCTCAGTCTTGAGCTCCCCGGCGCGTTCGAATCTCAGTGTCACCGGAACCGCGTCGCCTGCCTTGAACGGGCGGCTGATGTCGAAGAACATGAGGTGCACCGCCCCGGGCCTGAGTTCGAGGACGCCATTCGCCGGCACCGGAAGACCGCTCGCTTCGCGCATCTTCATGGACATTTGACACCCTGAAGCGGTCACAGAGTCAAGTATTTCCTGTCGCGTCGCGGGGTGCTCGGCGCAGCTCAGGCGTGCCGGACGCAGCCTACTTTCTGAGCTTGCCCCAGAGCTCGTCCAGCCGCGCGTAGCGGCCGCAG
>CAZQJF010000090.1:0-4622 GCA_964593735.1 uncultured Streptomycetaceae bacterium
ATCCGTGATCCGTGATCCGTGATCCGTGATCCGTGATCCGTGATCCGTGATCCGTAGTTTGGGGTTCGTCCGGGCCTGAATTCTCCTTTATCCTCCGCGCCTTGGCGGTTGATTCCGCCCTTCGGCAGTCATCGGCTCATGGACAGCATGAGCTGATTCAAGCGTTTCACGAAGCCCGCCGGGTCCTCGAGGTTACCGCCTTCGGCCAGCAGCGCCTGGTCGAACAGCACCTGCGCGAGATCGCCGAAACGCGTTTCGTCCGCTTCCTCGCCGAGCCGCTCCACCAGCGGGTGATGCGGGTTCACCTCGAGGATCGGCTTGGCCGCGGGCGCCTTCTGGCCGGCCGCCTTGAGCATCCGTTGCAGGTTGGCGCTCGGATCGTTCTCGTCGGCGACCAGGCACGCCGGTGACTCGGTCAGCCGCAGCGTGACGCGCACTTCCTTTACGCGCTCGCCCAGCGCCTTGCCGATCCGCTCGACGAGGTCTTTCCGCTCGCCCGCTTCCTTCTCATGGTCCTGCTTTTCCTGCTCGTCCTCGAGCTTGCCCAAGTCGAGCCGGCCTTTCGCCACCGACTGCAGCTCCTTGCCTTCGAACTCGGTCAAGTGCGCCACCAGCCACTCGTCCACCCGGTCGTGGAGCAGGAGCACCTCGACGCCTTTCTTGCGGAAGACCTCCAGGTGCGGGCTGTTGCGCGCGGCGACGAAGGTGTCCGCCGTCACGTAATAGATCCTGTCCTGCTCGGGCTTCATGCGGGAAACGTAGTCCGCCAGCGACACGCCCTGCTCTTCGGTATCGAGGTGAGTCGAGGCGAACCGCAGCAGCTTCGCGATGCGCTCACGGTTGGCGGAATCCTCGCCCACGCCTTCCTTCAGCACGCGCCCGAACTCCTTCCAGAATTTCGCGTACTTCTCCTGCTGCTTCTCCGCGAGTTCCTCGAGCAGCGACAGCACCCGCCTCACCGATCCTGCCCGGATCATCTCGACGTCCTTCGATTCCTGGAGGATCTCGCGCGACACGTTGAGCGGAAGGTCGTTGGAATCGATGACCCCGCGCACGAAGCGCAGGTAAGCCGGCATCAGGTGCTCGGCGTCGTCCATGATGAACACGCGCCGGACGTAGAGCTTGATGCCGCGCCGGTGCTCGCGATCGAACAGATCGAACGGGGCGCGCGCCGGGATGTAAAGAAGGTGTATGTACTCCTTGCGCCCCTCCACCCTGGCGTGGGCGTAGGCGAGCGGCGGCTCGAAATCGTGCGCGACGTGCTTGTAGAACTCGTGGTATTGCTCCTCCGTGACCTCGTTCCGGGGGCGCGCCCACAGCGCGCTCGCCTGGTTTACCGTCTCGTCCTCGCTCGTAGTGCGGTACACCCGGTTGTCCTTGTCCCATTCCTCCTTCTTCATCACGATCGGGAGCAGGATATGGTCGGAGTACTTGCGAATGATGGATCGCACCCGCTCCGCGGCCAGCAGCTCGTCCTCGCCTTCCCGCAGGTGCAGCGTGACCGCGGTGCCGCGGGCGGGCCGCTCGATGTCCTCCACGGTGAATTCCCCGCCGCCGTCGGATTCCCAGCGCACGCCCTGCGCGGGCGGCAGCCCTGCCCGGCGCGTATCGAGGGTCACGCGTTCGGCGACGATGAAGGACGAATAGAAACCGACCCCGAACTGCCCGATGAGGTGGGCGTCCCTGGCCTGGTCGCCGGTCAATTGCTCGAAGAATTCACGGGTGCCCGACTTGGCGATAGTGCCGATGTTCCGGATCACCTCCTCGCGCGACATGCCGATGCCGCTGTCGGTCACGGTAATGGTGCGTGCCTTGGGGTCGAAGCTGACCCGGATGCCGAGTTCCGCGTCGCCCTCGAACAGCTGCGGGTTGGTGAGCGCCTCGAAGCGCAGCTTGTCGCAGGCGTCGGAGGCGTTCGAGATCAGCTCGCGCAGGAAAATTTCCTTGTTGCTGTACAGCGAGTGAATCATCAAGCCCAGCAGCTGCTTGACCTCGGCCTGGAAGCCGCGCGTTTCTCGGGTTTGGGTGGCAGTCATTTTTAGCTCTCTGGAGACCGATCCCTGGAACGTAGGTGCGCCGCGCGGGATTTCAAGCGCAAATCCGGCGCTGGCACGCCAGCCTGATCTCGTCGAGCCGAAGTCAAGCCGGCCCGGCAGCAGCTTCCACGCGTTTGGCCCACAAGAGGACCGGCACCCCGGAAGCCAGCATCGCGATGCCGACCATCGCGCCGATGCTGCCGGGGTCCAGGCTCATCGCGTAATTGAAGCTGGAGTACAGCATATAGGCGCATGCAGCAGCAAAGAGCAGCGGCGTAACGGGATAGAACGGCACGCGGAACGGATCGGCGTTGGCCGGCGGCTGCCGCCGCAGCGGAAAAAGAGAAATCCCCGTCAGCATGAAAAACAACCAGAATGCCGGCGCAGTGTAAGCCACCATCGTCTGGAACCCGTCGGGCGTAAACGAGGCGAGAAACACCAGCGCGAGCGCGATCGCTCCCTGGGTGATGAGTGCGTTAACCGGCGCAGAGGATTTTTCGTCCCAGCGCCCGAGCCCCCGAAAAATCGCGAAGTCGCGGCCCAGCGCATAGTTGGTCCGCGCGCCCGTGAATACGGTGGCATTCAGCGTGGAGAGTGCGGCCGCCACCACCATGACGCCGAGCAGCCACGCCCCACCCTCCCCCCAGGTGACTCTCATGAGATCGGCAGCCACCGCCTTTGAGGACGCCATGCCGGCGAGACCCAGGGCCTTGAGGTAGGCGAGATTGAGCAGCAGGTAGAACGCGGTGATCACCAAGATGCCGATCACCAGGGCGCGCACGATGTTGCGCCGGGTGTCGCGCATTTCGGCCGTCAGATAAGCGGCCTCGTTCCAGCCGCCGTAGGTCAGGAGCACGAATATCAACGCCAGTCCGGAGAACCACTGCCCGCTCTTCGCAGCATCGGGCGCAGGCACCGGGGCGGCCGGCGCCGCAGTCAGGCCGGTCAGCACGACCGCGAGAATTGCGAGCGCGAGCACCACCGTCAGTACGTTCTGCACCCACTTACTCTCGGTGGTCCCCGCCACGTTCAACGCGGTGATCGCAACCACCGCCAGGCCTGCATAAATCGCCGAGCTGTGTTTCCCGAGCGAGAACAGCGTGGACGCGTAATCCCCGACGACGAAGGCGATCGCGGCGATCGCACCGGTCTGGATTACCGTCATACGCGCCCAGGCAAAGAGAAATCCGAGCCAGTCGCCGTACGCACGGGAGAGAAAGTGATACTCGCCCCCGGCGTTGGGATGGGAGCTGCCGAGTTCGGCATAGCAGAGCGCCCCGATGATGGAGATCAGACCACCGGCAAGCCATATACCGATGAACGCGATCTCGCTGCCGACGTTGCCCGCGACGATCGAAGGCGCCTTGAAGATGCCGACGCCAATCACGATGCCGACGATCATCGCGACCGCGTCGAAAACGGAGAGCGTCTGGCGCGGTCGTCCTCCTGGATTCTGCGGTTGTGCCTGCGGCGCGCTCATCGCGTGGCACCCGCAACGACCGCGCCGTCACCACCCATGCGTATGTCGTGGCGGGTCGTCTGCTTCGCCCCCCAGGGGATCACGCGCTGGCCGGCGCCTTCGCCGCCTACGGTCAAGGTGCCCTCGATGCTGCCACCCTTGACCGTGCCGCGGAACCGGTGTGATATCTTGCTCTTGCCGATCGGCGCGACGAAACTGAAGCTGATCTCGTCGCCGTTCATCCTGAACGGCGTCAGCTTCAGGTCGACCTCGCCGACCCGCACCTCTCCACCCACTTTCTGGAACTCCTGGTCGAAGTCGAACCAGTAGGGAACGCTGTTGCCGCCGACCACCAGGTCCGACTCCCAGCGTCCGGCAACGTGCGCGGGCACGATCCACAGGTAGATGTAGCTCTTGCCGGGATCGCCCACCTTCTTCTCCGGAACGCTCAGGGTCTTCTCCTGGTCCGCGTCCCATTCGCCCATCGCGTAGTCGTGCGCCACCACCCGCGTGCCGGGCTTGAGATTGAGCAGCTTCGGGCGCAGCTTGAGATTCATGTCCGGCAGCAGGTAGCTCGTGATGACCGTCGCCTTGCTCAAATCGGTTTCGAACAGGTTCTGCTCGATGAATCGCGCGCGGTCCGAGACGCCTTCCTTTCTTGCGTTGTCGTTCGCGACCTTCAGGAGATACCGGTCGAGATCCACGCCGAATCCCCGGGCGCCGAGCTTCTTCGCCGCGGTGATGACGATGCGTCCGTCCCCGGAGCCCAGGTCGATGAGGTAATCGCCGGCCCCGACCCTGGCCATGCCCAGCATCTCGTCCACGACGATCTGTGGTGTCGGCACGTATACGACGTCGCCCTGGCCTTCCTGCGCGGGCGCCGCCGGCGCGAGGAGGGCGAGCGCCCATGGCAGCAACTTCAACCAACGGACTGACATACTCATGCTGATTCCCTTTCAAGACCCGTGAACGGTGAGCACTAAACACTAAGCGGGAGAGTCGACAACGCTGACCTGGATGCGTTCCGCTTACTGCCAACTGCTAACTGCTAACTGGTTACTGCTTACTCGTTCCTGAAAGCTGTCTCAAAAACCCCCCTCGCCCCGTGTCAACGGGGAGAGGGTTGG
>CAZQJF010000090.1:4722-9256 GCA_964593735.1 uncultured Streptomycetaceae bacterium
CCCTAACCCTCTCCCCCCAAACCGGGGGAGAGGGGATTTTTGAGATGAGTTCTATTCAACGGGCAGCTCCATGCTGCCCGCCTTTACCCGCACGGCATTCCAGTCGAGCTCGCTCCCGCCGTCAAGCTTTACCCTCCCGGAGATTGCTGCGCCGGCCGCGCGGCCCGTGAAGTCGTGACGCACCGGACGGCCGCCGAACTCCGCGATCAACGTGAAGCGTATCTCATCGCCGCGCATCCTGCCGCCTTCCATGCTCGCCGCCTTCCCCCCGACGACCGGCTTGCCCGCGAGCATCTGGAAAGTCTGCTGCAGCGCAAGCTCGTAGGCGATGGGCGCCCCGCCGATGTCGAGGCGCCATTGCCACGTGCCGGCGGCATTGGCTGGCACGATCCACAGGTAGATCTCGCTCACGGGCGGGCCGAACGGCTTCTCCGGAACGGGAATACTCATGGAGTCGTCCGGCCGCCACTTGCCCATGTCGAATTCATGCGAAACCACCCGCGTTCCGGGCTTGAGGGCCACGAACAACCGCGGGCGCAGCCGCTCGATTACCTGGGGAAACAGGTACATCGTCAGGACCGTGGCGCGGCTGATGTCGGTGATGAACAGGTTGCGTTCGTGAAATTCGGTGCGGCCGGAAACCCCCTGCCGCTTCGCCTCGCGCCGCGAGTCGCTCACCAGGCCGCCGTCGAGGTCCACGCCCATCCCGCGCGCGCCATACGTTTTCGCCGCGGCGATGACGATGCGGCCGTCTCCCGAGCCCAGGTCGATCAGGTAATCCGCCGGGCCGACCCGCGCCATTTTCAGCATCGCGTCGACCACGTTGGCGGGCGTGGGCACGTAAGGGACATCCTGCGTCTGCGCCGTTGCGCACTGCCCGACAACCAGCATCACGGCAGCGGCCGCCAGCCGGCACAGGAGCACCCGCCGGGTCACGGTGTAGCCCTCACCGCTCGCCATTTCATCGTCGAGCGGGCGGCGCCGACGCCCCGGGTAACTTCGCCCTCGATGGAATCTCCCATGACCCGCCCGTCGAAATAGAGGCTCGCCTCGTTCTCGCGGTCGGTCGTGTCCACGAGCACGAATCGGAGCCGCTCGGCCGTGAGGTTGGCCTCCCATGCCTGCACCGGCACTCCGTTCAGGCGCGCTATCACGGCCACCTGCTGAAACTGCTGCTTGAGTTCCAGATCGACCACGCGCTCGATCGGCGGAAACTGCAGCCGCGCCTGCCACCTTCCCGCTACCTTCGCCGGAACGATCCACAGGAATACGTTCTTGCGTATCGTGGTCTTGCCGTCGGGCTGCCAGTCACCCAGGTCGAAATCGTGCGATACGATGCGAGTGCCGGGCCGCAGGTTCAGCAGAAGCGGGCGCAGCCGCAGGTTCACGGCAGGCAGCAGGTACATTGTGATCACGGTCGCCTGGGTGAGATCGGTCTTGAACAGGTCCTGCTCCAGGAATCTGACCCGGTCGCTTACCCCGGCCTGCCGCGCGCTCTCCTCGCTCTGTATGACGAGGGTGCGATCCAGATCCACGCCCAGCCCCCGGGCACCGAATTTCCTGGCCGCCGTGATCACGGTGCGCCCGTCTCCCGAACCGAGGTCGATGATGAAATCCTTGTCGGTGACGCGGGCGAGCCGCAGCATCTCGTCCACCGTGACGTACGGCGTCGGCACGTACGGCACGTCGAACTTGAACTGGAAGAGCTCCTGCGCGATTGCCGGCAGGCAGGCCATCAACCACAAGGCGAGGGCTATCGCAATGCGACGCGTCATGACGTAACGCGCGTCGCGCGCCACCGGCCCGTTGCGCGTTCCCGCCCCGGACCCGAACGCACCACGCCTGCCAGCGTCCAGCCCTCGACCCGGCCCTCGAAATGATGGCTGGTCTGCTGGTTTTCCACGAGGACGAAGCGGATGGTGTTCCCCGCGAGCTGGGCGTCGAACGCCGGGAGGTATCCGCCTTCGACCCGCGAACCGCCCTTTATCCGCTGGAAATTCTGTTCGAAATCGATCTCGTAGTCTCCCGAGCCCAGGTCGATCACGAAGTCTCCGGGCCGCACATCGGCGACCCGCAGCATCTCGTCCACCGCCAGCGTGGTCGAAGGTATGTACGGCGTCGGGAGGTCGGGCTTGCCGCTGACGTCGGCGGCGGGGGCGGGCAGCGCCGCCGCCAGGGCCACCATGAGGCCGAGTATCGTCGCCTTATACATTGACTCTCTTTGCGGCTTTGCGTCCCGGGTTTGTTTCTACCTGGCTGACTGCGCGGCGCCCGGAGCGAGGTGGCGGGGATCCCAGAGCACGGTCCGCGTAGCGCTCCAGGGAAACTCCTGCGGCTGCCCGCTCGTTTTCCCGGCCGGGTTCGCGCGCATCGTGCCCTCTATCGCATTGTTGTAGATGCGCCCGGAAAACTCGTAGCGGGCCGCTCCGGCGCCCTCGCCCCCAACGGCGGTGAAGCTGATGTGCTCGCCGACGAGCACGGGATTCTCCAGTTTCATGGGGCGGCCCCCTGCGGCGAGGGTGCCGTCGAGCTTCTGGAAATTCTGGTTGAGCATGAGCTCGTAGTCCTCGGCCTTGCCGTCGCGCTTGATCTGCCAGCGCCACTTGCCGGCCGCAAGTCCGGGAACCACCCAGTAGAAGACCTTGCTCTTTTCCCCGACGCCGACCTTCTTGCCGGGCGCCGCCATTTCCAGCTGGTGATCGGGCGGCCATTCACCAAAGTCGTAATCGTGGGACACGATGCGCGTGCCGGGCTTCAGAGTGGCGAGGAGTCTGGAGCGTATCTCCAGGTTTACATCCGGCAGCAGATAGATCGTGAGCACGTTCGCCGGGCTGACGTCGGTCTCGAACAGATTTCGCTCGTAAAACACCGCGCGTTTCGCAACGCCCGCCCTGGCGGCATTGCGGTTGCTCAACTCGACCAGCCGCCGGTCGAGGTCCACCCCGAAACCGCGCGCGCCGTACTTCCTGGCGGCGGTGATCACCATGCGGCCATCCCCCGAGCCGAGGTCGATCACGTAATCATCTGCGCCGACCTTGGCGATCTCGAGCATCTTGTCTACGACGACTTGCGGCGTCTGGACGTACGGCGTATCGAGGTCCTTCTCCTGGGCCAGTGCGGCGCCCGGCGCCAGAGCGGCAGCGAGGAGGACTGCGGCGAGTGCGGTTTGCCTCGACAGCGCGGAAGAACGCTGCATCAACCGATCGCTCCGGCCGCGGTTCGCGTATGCCTGGGGCGGCTGCCGGTGCGGGGCGCCGCGCCGGTACGGCCGCCGCGCCGCGCGCTCCATTCCTGCTGCCCCTGCACCCGCGCCCCTGACATCGCGGCCAGGCCGTTGATGGAGTCGCCTTCGACCTTGCCGGTGAACTCGTGCTTGACCGCGACGCCGTTCACGTCGGTGGTAAAGCTGAAGCGCAAATCCTCGCCCGTCAGGCGCGCATCCTGGAGCTTGACCGTGCGCCCGCCAACGCGGGCGGAGCCCGAAATCACCTGGAAGCGCTGGTCCAGCGTGACTTCATAGGGCTGTGGCTTGCCGCCGAGCGTCGATTCCCAGCGCCAGGTCCCCGCAACCTTCGCCGGTATGACCCAGAAGAAGATATCGCTCTTGCCGCCCGTGCCGCCCCATCTGTCCTTCGATTCCACCGAGAGCTGAGTGTCCGGCTTCCAGTCATCCATGGAGAAATCGTGCGACACCACGCGCGTGCCGGGCTTCAACTCCAGCAGTTTCGGGCGCAGTTCGAGATTGACGCGCGGCAGCAGGTACATGGTAATGACGGTCGCCTGGCTCAGGTCCGTCTCGAACAAGTCGCGCTGGTAGAAGTTCACCCTGTCCGTGACGCCCGCTTTGCGCGCGTTGGCGTTGCTTTCGCTGATGCGCTCGGGATTGAGATCCACGCCAAAACCGCGGGCGCCGAACTTGCGCGCCGCCGTGACGACGATGCGGCCATCGCCGGATCCGAGATCGATCACGTAATCGCCGGGGCCTACCTTGGCGATCTGGAGCATCCGCTCGACGACATCCTGCGGGGTCGGAACGTACGGCACGCTGGGCCCTGCCGACCATGCCGGGCAGGCCGCGCACGCGAGCGCCGCCATGCCACTCAGCCAGCGCAGCAAATCAGAGCCGGTCTTATCACACGATGTGGACTGCACCGCTGCCCTCCTTGGATTCGCAGGATGCGTGGATACGCCCCGTATGCTCCGCCAGACAGGAGCCATTGCGCCCAATTCTGCAACGCCGTGCCGCGCAATGACCCGGGCTGTACGTTTCGTTGCCGGTGCCGGCCTGGGTTATATTGCCATCCGCAAATTCGAGCGGAATTATACCCGATGCTTTACGCAATACTTTTTGTCTCCGGCGCCGCGGTGCTGGCGTTGGAGCTGATAGCCTCGCGCATCCTGACACCGTATTTCGGCGTGAGTCTCTATATCTGGACCGGGATATTGTCGATCACGCTGATCGCCCTTGCGCTGGGATATTGGGCCGGGGGCAGGCTCGCGGCGGAACGCGCCGGCCGCGCCCCGCGCGCGGAGC
>CAZQJF010000091.1:0-9162 GCA_964593735.1 uncultured Streptomycetaceae bacterium
TTTACGGGCTGGAGCATCGATCGCGACACCGGGGAGTTCCTGTTCCGCCCGGCGGTGTACGACGACGGCGTGAAGGCCGTGCTCGGCCGCAGCGGCGCGTTCGACGGCGACGCGGTGCTCGATATCTTCCTCGAACAACCGCATGCCGCCGTCTTCATAGTCGGCAAACTGTGGCGCGAGTTCGTTTCGCCGAATCCCGATCCCGCCGAGGTCGAGCGGCTCGCGCGGATTTTTCGCGACTCGGGATACGATATCCGCGCCGCGCTGCGGGCCATCCTCGTCTCCGACGCGTTCTACGCGCCGCAAAACCGCGCGACACTGGTCAAGTCTCCCGTCGAGCTGGTCGTCGGGACGCTGCGGCAGTTCAGGATCACGACCGGCGAAGTGATGCCGTTCGTGTTTACCACCAACCAGCTCGGCCAGGCCCTCTTTGCGCCTCCCAACGTCAAGGGCTGGCCCGGAGGCGTAGCCTGGATCAATTCGACGCGGCTGCTTGCGCGCAAGGCCTTCCTGGAGCGGATGTTCCGGGTAGAGGAATTGCGCTCTGTGCCCGTGGCAGCAATGGACGGCGGCATGGGCCGGGACGTCCCGCCGGGCGCGGCGCGGCTGGCCGAAGGGCGGGAGCGTTACGCCCGCGCCATGATGGATGTGCAGTTCGACAGCAAGCAGTGGCTCGCGCAGTTTCCGGGCGGCGACAAGGCCGAAGTGTGGCGCGTGCTGCTCGCCGCGGCGCCGGCGGGCGCCACCACGCAGAACCTGGAGGGTATGGACCTGATCAGGCAGCTGACGCAGGATCCGGTGTATCAGCTTAAATAGCGGCGTGACTGGTGGAGCGTGACTGATAGGGCGTGACTGGTGCGGCGTGACGTGCGGCGTCGAGTACCACGTAAACCAAGGCTCGGTGACTGACATGAACAGACGAGAGTTCCTCAATGCGATGGGTGCGGCGGGCGTTGTGGCGTGGGTACCCGGGGCAGCATTTGCCCAGCGTCCTGCCGGCGGCTACGCCAACCTCCTGGTGCTGGTGGAGCTGAAGGGCGGTAACGACGGGCTCAACACCGTGGTGCCGTACGCCGACGCGGACTACTATTCCCTGCGCCCGCGCATCGCGATCCCCCGCGAGCAGGTCCTGCAGCTCGATGCGCGCACCGGCCTGCACCCTTCGCTCGAACCGCTGATGGCCTTGTGGAAGGATCGGGAACTCGCGGTGGTCCAGGGTGTGGGGTACCCGGCTGCCAATCTCTCGCATTTCCGCTCGATCGAAATCTGGGATACCGCATCGAAGAGCAGCGAGTACCTGCCTGATGGCTGGCTGGCACGCGCCTTTGCGGCGGCGCCTACGCCCGCTTCGTTTGCCGCCGACGCCGTAATCGTCGGCGGGGCGGAAATGGGGCCGTTTTCCGGCGGCACCCGCACCATAGCGCTGACCGACCCCGAACGTTTCCTGCGCCAGGCCCGGCTGGCCAGCCCCGTGGGACAGGCGCGCAACGCAGCTCTGACCCATATACTCCGGGTCGAGCAGAATATCGTGCAGGCGGCAGCCAGCCTGATAGGCGAACACGCTTTCGTGACCGAATTCCCGCGTACCGCTTTTGGCAACGCGCTCCGTACGGCGGCGCAGGTGATAGCCAACCAGGCGGGGGTCGCGGCAGTGAAGCTCTCGCTCAACGGTTTCGACACCCACAGCAACCAACCGGCTACCCACGCGCGCCTGCTCAAGGTTCTGGGGGAGGGCCTCGTGACACTGCGTGCGGCGCTCTCCGAGCTCGGCCGCTGGGATTCGACGCTGGTGATGACGTACGCCGAATTCGGCCGCCGGCCGCGCGAAAATCGTTCCAACGGTACCGATCACGGGACGGCTAATGCCCACTTTCTGCTCGGCGGCCGGGTGAAGGGCGGCCTCTATGGCGCAGCTCCGGCTTTAGGCCAGATGGAAGGCAGCAACCTGCCGTTTGCGGTGGATTTCCGGGACGTCTATGCCACCGTGCTCGAACGTTGGTGGGGTTCGGATTCCGGCCGCGCGCTGAACGGCCGGTTCCGGCCCCTGGATCTGCTGAAAGCCTGACTTTTCCCTGCAGTTGAGTCGCCGCGCCCCACGGGAAACTTAGCGGCGGCGCGTTTGGCGGAGCCGTCCGGCTCCGTTTTCGCATTACGCCGTCATGGACCCCACCCCTTGTTTTCGCTCGCAATAGCGCGGTGCGAAGGCTAGAATTGAGCCCAACTATCTTCGCGTTGGACTGATTAGTCGCGGCCGGTTGGAGGAAGCGGCTATAGAGACATGAATAATAAGGGAAATCAGGGAAACCATCCATGATTGCGACGCGCATACGCCAGAAGGACGGCATTTTTTACTTTGCGAGCTCTCCCGCGGCGGATGTGCTCGGCAAGGTCCGGTTCATCAGCCGCTTTTACGGGGAAGGGGAGCAGATCGCTCCCCATACCATCCCCCAGCACGATGAAATCGCGCAATTCATCTCGCGTATCGAGCGCACCGACGAGGCCTTCCAGCGCCAGCTCTCGCGGGCGAAGGTGCGGGCGCTCAGGAATTTCTACGAGATGGCCCAGGGCCAGCCGCCCATACCCGGGACGGTGCTGCTGTTTACCGCGGAGAGGCTCACGTTCCGGCCCGGCGGTGCGCACGAGGAGGTCGGCACCCTGCAGGACCCCACCTCGAAATTTCTCATCATCGACGGCCAGCACCGCCTCGCGGCCCTGCACTTCTACCTGAAGGAGCGCCCGGCGGAAGGCAAGAACATCCAGGTGCCGTGCATTATTTTCGACGGCCGGAGCGAAGACTTCGCGGCGGAAATGTTCGTGATCATCAATTCCACGCCCACGCGCATCAACAAGAGCCATCTCGTGGATCTGTACGAGCGCGTGTCGTGGGCGGACCCGGACCGGCGCTTCGCCGCGCGCATGGTCGAGGACCTCTACAGCGAGGGGGACAGCCCCTTGCGCTACCGCATCAACCGCCTGGGCGGCCGCAGCCTGCAGGACAAGTGGATACTGCAGGCGGAGATCTTCAACGAGCTGCACCGCTGGGTGAGCGGCGAATGGAAGAAGATCCGGCAGGCGAGCAATACCTACCGCGAAGAGGAGCGCTACTACGGCATAGTGCGCGACTTCTTCAAGGCGGCGCAGCGCATCTGGGGCGACGCCTGGGGCCACGACGGCTACATGGTGACCAAGCCCGTCACGCTGAAGGCGATGGTGCGGGTGTGCGCCGATCTCGCGCGCACCGAGGCCGATCCCGCCGATGGCCGCGTCACCCGCTGGGAGCAACGGCTCGCTCCGTGGAAGGAGCACGTGCGCGATTTCAGGACGGAAGGCTTTTACGAGCGGTTTCCCGCGAAAGGCCAGATCGAACGCGTCGCGCGCATACACCGCGACCTCGCGAAACTCGCGCACATCGAAGTGAAGTCCAAGAGCCGCGAGCAGTAGGCAAGACTGACACAATTCAGCCACGGAAACACACGGAAACACCGGGACAAGTCGGTCCGCCCCGGCTTTCCTGACGCGTCCTCATAAAGCTGCTCGCAGGGAGGAGGGGGGCGAGCATGGAACGCTTCCATCGCTACTATCGTCTTCACCGCGTCCTGTCGTCGCCGCGGTCCCCGGTGTCGTGCGCGGCGCTGGAAGGCGAGCTTGAATGCTCCCGCGCTTCCGTCATGCGCATCATCGAGGAGCTGCGAAGCGTCGGCGCCCCCATCGAATACCTGCGCGAGCACAACGGCTACCGGTACACGCCGGGCAAAGCGTTCGAACTTCCCGGCATCTGGTTTTCCCCTTCCGAGCTCGAAGCGCTTTTCATCGCCGAACACCTGCTTGAACGCGCGGAGCCCGGTCTGCTCGCCGAAACGCTCGGGCCTCTGAAGCACAAGCTCAACGCCATATTCAGGCAGGAGCACCTCGGCCGCGGCGAGCTCGTGCGGCGAGTGCGCATACTCCCCATGGCCGGTCGCGGCAGCGGCAGGTACTTCACACTCATCGCCGACGCGCTTACCAGGCGCCGGCGGATTCTCATGACCTACCGTTCGCGCGGCGGTGACGAAACCACCGAGCGCGAGATTTCACCGCAGCGCCTGGTGCATTACCGCGACAACTGGTACTTGGACGCATGGGACCACCGCAAGCGCGCGCTGCGGACGTTCTCCACCGATTGCGTGCGCGAGGCACGCGTCATGAGCAAGCGCGCGTCGGATATTCCGGAGCGAAGGCTGGACACCCACTTCGCGAGCGCGTACGGAATCTTCTCGGGCAAGCCCAGGCGCACGGCCGTGCTCCGGTTCAGCTCCGAACGCGCGCGCTGGGTGGCCGACGAAGTCTGGCACCCGCGGCAGCGTGGTTCCTTTGGCGCAGACGGTTCCTATACCCTGGAATTCCCGTATTCCGGCGCGCACGAACTGGTGATGGACATTCTCAAGCACGGCCCGGACGTCGAGGTCCTCAAACCGTCTTCGCTGCGAAGCATGGTGCACGAGCGGCTCGAGCTGACGCTGGCCCAATACCCCGGGAGATCAACGTCCTCTACAGATGGGCGCGGGGCGACGTCTTCAAGCATGGATTGAGGAAGCTCGGGTAACCGCCGGTTTCATCCGCGTTTCCCTCTTTCGTAATCCCGCAAGCGCTGCTGGCCCTGCGAGCAACCCAGTCTCATGAATTGAGACAGTGCCCTCGATGGGTTACGGCGGCCCTAGAATGAGAAGAACTGGTCATCCTCATCGAATCGGCAGCCCCCGTGCTGAAATGGATAAAGAAATTGCTGCGGACCATCAGGGGGGAGAGGGCGACCGCGGCCCGGCTTGAGTCTTCGACGGCCCGGCCCGATAATGCGTCGCATGGACTGGAAACAGGCAATCGAGCGCTGGCGCAGCCTCCCGCCGGAGGAGCAGGCCCGCATCCGCCGCAGCCGGATTCCGCTGAACGTGGCCGAGAGCATGGCGTTCGAGGGGGAACCGGTGGACCTGGCGGAGATGGAGGCGGAACTCGCGCGCCTCGACACGCCACTCGATACGTCGAAACGCGCCTCGGGGTCCTGAGTTTTACCCAGCTTGCGCCGCACCTGGCACGCAACGTTCTTGCCTTGGAGCGGCGCATCGAGAATGGCGAATTCGCGCAAGCCGGCCTCGATGAAGCGCTACTTCTTCAGTTCCATCGCCTGATCTGCGGCGAGATCGTGCCGCAGCTCGCCGGCTGGCGGCGCACGAACGTCACCGTCGGCAACCACACCCCACCTGATTTCTTCCGAGTGCCGGCGCTCGCGCGTGATTACGGACTCGATTTGCAGGCGCGCCTGCCGGGTGCCGGGAAGAGCGGTGGCGAAATCCTCCTCGAAGCCCTCGCCTTCGCCGAGGGACGCGTGCTTTTCATCCACCCCTTCGCCGACTTCAACGGCCGCGTCACCCGCGTGTGGTTGCGCGAGATTCTGCTGCGGCTAGACCTCCCGCCGGTTCGCCTCGCGCCGATCCAGGAGCGGGATGTGGAGCAATACCTGGCAGCGCTTCGCGCCGCCGACCGCAACGACTGGCGCCCGCTCATGGATATCTGGCGGAAGCGGTTGGAGAGCGGGGAAATTAAATGAGCCGAACCCTGGGAACAACTCGTTCGATGGGTAACGCCTCGTTCTTCCGATATTGGGGCAAGGCCGACCCCAACTATCCCGGTGAGCCGAAATGGCATCCGCTGGTGTATCACTGCTTGGATGTGGCGGCGGTGGGTATTGAATATCTGCGTCGCACGCCATCCGTCCGCGCTCTGTTGATGCACGAACTGCGAATCAAGGATGAAAGGGCGCTTGAACGCTGGACGGCGTTCTGGCTCGCGTTGCACGACCTGGGAAAATTCTCGGAGGCGTTCCAAAGCCAAAGGCCGGATCTTTTCGTGGATCTACGTGGACGGCCGCCTGATCCAGCCAAGAGCTATCGGCTACGTCACGACAGTCTCGGCATGTTGTTCTGGAAAGAGGTGCTCGGCCCGACGGCGGTGGAAGAAAAGTGGTTTGGTCCGGATTCGGAGAATGCGCTTTATGGGCTCGACTGCTGGGCGCGTGCTGTTACGGGCCATCATGGTCAGCCTCCTCTGGAGGGAGGCGATTTCTGGGAACAACACTTCGACCGTGTACATGATCGTGGCGCGATCCTGGCGTTCGTGACCGAAGTGCGTGCACTACTCGTCGATGACGCTGTTGCGGCGATTCCGTCCGCTCTGGATGCCGAGTGCTTCTATCGGGCAAGCGTTGATCTTTCATGGTGGATCGCGGGGCTGGCAGTGCTTGCCGACTGGTTGGGCTCGAACACAAAGTACTTCGGTTATCGTGCTGATCCTGAATACCCAATACCATTGGCGGATTACTGGGACTACGCGCAAAGGCAGGCCGTTATAGCGCTCGACGCGAGCGGCGTGTTGCCGGTGGGCAGCGATCGTACGCTTAGCTTTACTGAGCTTTTCCCGAGCATCGTCACCCCTTCGCCGTTGCAAGACTGGGCCGCGACGGTCACGTTGGCACCCGGGCCGCAGATCCACCTTTTGGAGGATGTGACCGGAGCCGGCAAGACCGAGGCGGCGGTGACGCTTGCTCACCGGCTGATGGCGGCGGGTTGCGCGGACGGTTTCTTCATTGGCTTGCCGACGATGGCGACTGCCAACGCGATGTACGGCCGTATCGCGCAGGTCTACGGCAAGCTGTTCTCGGAAAGTGCAAGCCTCGTGCTTGCGCATGGCCAACGCCGCCTCGTCGAAGCCTTTGCGGAATCGGTGGTGCCGTCCGGGCCGCAGGAACATGACGCACGGCAGGCCGACGACTCTGCCACCGCGCGCTGCTCGGCCTGGCTGGCGGACCACAACAAGCGTGCGCTTCTCGCACCCGCTGGCGTCGGTACGCTGGACCAGGCACTTCTGGCGGTGCTGCACAGCAAGCACCAGTCGCTGCGTCTCCTGGGGTTATTTCGCAAAGTGCTCGTCGTCGACGAAGTACACGCCTGCGACGCGTACATGCAAGGCGTACTTGAAACTCTGCTCGAATTTCACGCACGTGCCGGCGGAAGCGCGATTCTGTTGTCCGCGACGCTCCCACAGCGCATGAGGCAGGCTCTGTTGGACGCATTCGCAAGCGGTTGTCGGTCGACGGCGCCTGCCGTGCAGGCGCCGCAATATCCCTTGGCTACGTCGTGGCACAGCGCCGGCCCGAAGACGCTGATGGAAAAGGCTTTGCAGACCCGAGAGGACGTGCGGCGCACGCTCGCCGTGCGTTACGTTTGCGACGAAGCGCAAGTCGTTGCTGCCATCGAGTCCGCGCTGGCGTCCGGCAAATGCGTGTGCTGGATGCGCAATACGGTTGCCGATGCCCTCGTCGCCCATGCCAAGTTCCAGGGCCGGATGCCGGCCGACAAACTGACACTGTTCCATGCACGATTCGCATTGCAGGATCGGCTTGACACCGAGGACAAGGTGCTTGCCTGCTTTGGCAAAGAAAGCACCCCTGAGCAGCGCACCGGCCGCTTGGTGATTGCCACTCAAGTCGCCGAGCAGAGTCTAGACGCCGATTGGGACTTTGTCGTCAGCGATCTCGCCCCGATCGATCGCCTGATCCAGCGCGCTGGGCGCATGCAACGTCATCCTCGTGATGAGCGCGGCGCGCGCCTGCGTGATCCCGACGCGCGCGACCAGCGCGGCGAGCCCTGGCTGTGGGTGTTCGGGCCGGCATGGGCGAACGATCCGCCAGCTCGCTGGTTTAAGGCGGCTTTTCCAAGGGCCTCCGGCGTCTACCCGCATCATGGGCAGCTGTGGCTGACAGCCACGCTCCTACAGGTTGGCCACATCACCATGCCAGAAGATGCACGCCAACTGATCGAAAGCGTATTTGGGGAGGACGCAGCGATCCCTGACGGACTTCAGTCGAATGCCAACGCAGCGGAAGGACGGGGTTACGCTGATGCCAGCGTCGCCCAGCAAAACACCGTGAAGCTGGCAACGGGCTACGTGCGCGGTGGCATCGACTGGTGGTCTGAGGCCAAGACGCCATCCCGCCTCGGCGAGGCGAGCATGAATGCGTTGCTGGCGCGCTGGGAGGGTGACTGCCTGCGGCCGTGGGCAGATGGAAAACACGGATGGGCGTACAGCAGCGTCCGTGTCGCCGAACGCTTGATCGCGGCGGCCGTAGAGCCATCAAGCCCTGCGCGTAAGGCGGCTCTGGAACAGATTCTGCCGACGCTCCCGAACAAGGGGCAGTGGTCGGTGCTGTTGGCATTGGACGAAACTCCGCGAGGCTGGGTGGGCCAAGCGTGGAGCAAGCCGCTGCGCGACAGGCCCGCGCAGAAGTTGACATGGGCATACGATCGACAAATGGGGTTGCGGCAGATTAAAGAAAGCGTTGAGGAGGATGAATGAATCTCTTGCATGAACCGTGGTTACCGGTGCGCGGCCGCGACGGCAGCCGAGAGTGGATTGCCCCGAATCGTTTGTCCGATCCTGATATCGTCGCCTTCGACGCCGCGCGGCCGGATTTCAACGGCGCACTCGCGCAGTTCGCCATAGGACTGTTGCAGACCACAACGCCAATGGACAGCCCGATCGCGTGGAAGCAATGGTTCGCGAATCCACCGGATGCGGAGACTTTGAGCAACTGGTTTGCGCCGGTCGCAGCGGCCTTCGAGTTCGACGGCGACGGGGCGAGGTTCATGCAGGATTTCAGTCTCAAACCGGACGAAGGCGCAGTGAATGAAATCGGTGCGCTCCTGGTCGAATCGCCCGGCGAGAATGCACTCAAAAATAACACCGACCACTTCATCAAGCGCGAACAAGTTGCGGCAATATGTCCGCGCTGCGCCGCAATCGCGCTGCTCACTCTCCAGATCAATGCGCCAGCCGGTGGCGCAGGGCATAGATTGCGGATAGCGCGCGGTCCGCCTGGCGGCGCGGCCACAGGACAACCAGTCCGTCGCCTGTATAGTTGATGACGTCGCCGCCATGCAGCCGGAATGTCGCGGTGGCGTCGAAGATGAATCGCGCAATCAGCGCCATGCTTTCCTGCGGCTTCAGTTTTTCAGCCATGGCCGACGATCCGACCATATCGAGGAACAGGACGATGCGGTCCTGCAGGACAGGCTTGTGATAGGTGCCGAGAAGAAAGCTGATGAAATGCCTGGCGCCGATCATGTCGATGAT
>CAZQJF010000092.1:0-9150 GCA_964593735.1 uncultured Streptomycetaceae bacterium
TGGAACCTTAAACCCGGAACCCGGAACCCGGAACCTGGAACCTGGAACCTGGAACCTGGAACCCGGAACCCGGAACCTGGAACCTGGAACCTGGAACCCGGAACCCGGAACCTTGAACATGAAACTCATTCAACCCCCGGCAACAGCGGTACAAACTTTACCTGATCCATGCGCCGCTCGGTATATCCGTGTTGGGTGCGTTCGACTACGCAGAGCTGCTGCCCCTTGGCGGTCGCAATCGGCATCACCAGCCGCCCGGCCGGTTTCAACTGCTCGACGAGCTTGTCGGGAACGCGCGCCGTCGCCGCCGTCATTACGATTGCGTCGAACGGCGCAACCGGCGGCATACCGAGCAGGCCATCGCCGTGCCGCAGATGCACGTTGAGCGCCCTGACCTCGCGCAGATGGCGGCGCGCATGATTGAGCAGCGCCGAGAGCCGCTCCATGGAGTACACCTGCTGCGAAAGCTTTGCGAGCACGGCGGTCTGGTAGCCGCAGCCGGTGCCGACCTCGAGCACCTTGCCCAGGGCCGCGCCATTGCGCGCGAGTTCAGTCATTCTCGCCACGGTATGCGGGCTGGAAATGGTCTGCCCGAAGCCGAGCGGCAGTGAAACGTCGTCGTAGGCACGGCTCGCCAGCGCTTCATCCATGAAAATATGCCGCGGCAGCTCGCCCATGACGGCGAGAACCGCCTCGTCGCGTATCCCCTGCAGGCGCAAGCGCTCCACCATGCGCAACCGCGTTCGCTGCGAAGTCATGCCGATGCCGGCATGCCGCGCGGTCATCGCAGCCACTCTGCCACGGAGTCGAGCTGCGAATTGCGCGTCAAGTCCACCTGCAGAGGCGTCACCGACACGCGCCGATTGGCGACAGCGTGAAAATCCGTCCCCTCCCCCGCGTCCTGAGCAGAGCCCGCCGGGCCGATCCAGTACACGGTTTCGCCCCGCGGCGACTTCGCCGCAATGACCGGCTCCGACTTGTGTCGCCGCCCGAGGCGCGTGACCTGCACGCCGCGCAGATCCCCGTACGCGACATCCGGCACGTTGACGTTGAGCAGCAACGGCGCGCTGAACGGGCGCTCCCTGAACCGCAGCACCAGCTCGGCCGCCACCCGTCCCGCCGTGGCATAGTTTTCCCTGCCCTCGAGGGCGAGCGAGACTGCGATAGCCGGAATGCCGAGCAGGAAGCCTTCGGTGGCCGCGGCCACGGTGCCTGAATAGAGCGTGTCGTCGCCCATGTTGGCGCCGTCGTTGATGCCCGAGACTACCAGGTCCGGCGGCTCATCCTTGAGCAGGCCCGTGACCGCGACGTGCACGCAATCGGTGGGCGTCCCGTTGACGTAATAGAAACCGTTCCTCGAGCGGCGCACCGCCAGCGGGCGGTCCAGGGTCAAAGAGTTGCTCGAGCCGCTGCGGTCGCGCTCGGGCGCCACGACGGTAAGCTCGCCCAGCGGCGCCAGCAATCCGGCGAGCAGCTCGATGTGCGGCGAAAAATAGCCGTCATCGTTGCTCAGCAGTATGCGCATCGGGCGCCCTTCCGCTACCGGGGAGCGAGCGCGTACGGTCGATCGTGCTCGATCGACGGAATCATGGCGCGCACCCGGCCGACCTCCCCCGGATCGATCCCGGCATAGACGATACCCGCCGACTCGCCCCCATCGGCGAGCACGTTGCCCCACGGATCGACAACCAGCGTATGGCCGTAGGTCTGGCGGTTGCCCGGGTGCTCGCCGCACATGGCGGGGGCGAGTATGAAGCAGCCGTTTTCGATGGCCCGGGCCCGCACCAGTGTATGCCAGTGGTCCTTGCCCGTCTGCCGCTGGAAGGACGACGGGATCGCAATGAACTGGGCGCCGGCCTGGGCCAGCGCGCGGTAGAGGCCGGGAAAGCGCAGGTCGTAGCACACCGTGAGACCGAGGCGGCCCCACGGCGTATCCGCCAGCACCGCCTGATCGCCGGGGCGGTACGCGGACGACTCGCGGATTGCGCGGCCGTCCGGCAACACCGCATCGAACATGTGAACCTTGTCGTAGGTCGCGACGACGTCCCCCGCCGCCGAGATCAGCACCGAGCGGTTCGCTATCCGGCCATCGTCGGTGCCCAAAGTCAGCGAACCCACCAGCAGCCAGACTTGCAGCTCGTGCGCGAGCCCCTGGAGCTCGGCGAGCACCGGCGCGCCGTCGGCGGCCAGCGCGCGTTCGCGCATCACCCGGCCGCTGCCGTCCATCATCAGGACGTATTCCGGGGTCAGGATGAACTGCGCACCGCCCGCGGCCGCCTCGCGCGCCATGGCGCGAACCGCCGCGAGATTGGCCTGCAGGTCGTTGCCTGTCTGCATCTGCAGACAGGCGATGCGGAAAGCGGCGCTCTGCCCTTCCGTCACGCGGCGGTGCGGGCGCGGACGCGCACGATCCTGCCGGTAGCAGCATCCACCCGGATGCGCTCGATGTTCTCGAGATCGGTGCCGGTGATGCGCAGGTGCGGGGTGATTTTCCCGACCACGGCCCGGCTGCTCCCGGCGTGGAGGATGTTGCGGGTGTCGCGGCAAAACTCTTGCAATGTATAGGCCATCGGGTTCCTCCATCGGACCGCTGCAAGGCCATGCAATACTATCATGCGCACCAACCCGCTCAGGAGCCTTCACACATGGTGTTACCTGCATGCCGCGCCGGCAATGCTCTCCCTGCATAAGGTCAAACCTTCCTCCCATCGGGGCAGCGCAATCCCCAATCTCGCCTCCGCCCGCGCGGAAGACAGAACCGAGTTTTGCGGCCGCCGCGCCGGAGTCGGGTACTCTGACGTGGCTATGGGCACCACCCGCACGCTACGACGATCCAGCCGGGGGGGAAATGAAGCAACCACCGCCCGAGCGAACTCGTACCACGTGGTATCGCCGGCGCACGTGAGGTGGTAGAGGCCCGAATGCTCGCCGAGCGCGGGACCCGCGCGCGCGACCGCCAGCGCAGTCGCCTCGGCTACCAGCCGCGCCCAGGTCGGCGCTCCTCGCTGATCATTCACCACGCGCAGTTCATCCCGTTCGGAGGCAAGGCGCTGGATCGTGAGCATGAAGTTGCGGCCCCGCGCGGCGTAGATCCAACTCGTGCGGAAGATCAAGTACCCTGCGCCAGCGGCCGCGACGCCCTGCTCGCCCTCGAGCTTCGAGCGCCCATACGCGCTCAACGGTCTCGGGACGTCGTCCTCGTCGTAGGGCCCCCGCTTCGTGCCGTCGAAGACATAGTCCGTAGAATAATGGATGATCGAAGCGCCAAGCCGCCGTGCTTCCTCGGCGAGGATTCGCGGAGCCCGTCCATTGATCGCCATCGCCGCTTCCGGCTCCGATTCCGCCTTGTCGACAGCGGTGTAGGCGGCCGCGTTGACGATCAAGGCAGGCCGCACTTCGCGCACCACTCGCCGGATCGCATCCGGATCCGCAAGATCCAGGACCGAACGATCGCAGGCGGCGACCGGCCCGAGGGGTGCGAGCGCGCGGCGTAGCTCGAAACCCACCTGACCCGACGCCCCGGTCAGGAGTATCACCATCAGTCAAACACCTCAGCGGCTGCGCGCAGCGCGGCGAGCAGCGCCTCGAACGGAAGCTGGACGCAGCGGTAGCGGCTGCGGTGACCGTGCACCGGCGCGAACGCGTCGAGCTCCTGCCAGCCGGCCGGCGACGGCGCCTGCTTCTCGAGCATCTCTGATACGCCGATGCTGACCCGCTCGATCTCCTCGGGTTTCGCACCCGTCGCGCGCTTGCCGATGGCCGATGCCGCGGCGCGGCATAGCAGGCAGCCCTTCACCTGATGCGCCAGCGCGGCAATGCGGCCATCCGAGAGTCTGACTTGCATCTCAACGCGATCGCCGCACAGCGGATTGTCGACAAGCGCCCGCCCGTCAGGCGCGGGGAGCGCGCCATCTCCAACGGCGGCAGTTGCGAGCGCCTTGATCGCTTCGTGGTAAATCCGGCTGGCGCTCAACGGTTCATTCCCCCTGCATTTAGCAGCCTGTCGGAACTTCAAGTCCGACAGGCTGCTAGCGATCACAAGCCCGCGGGAGCGGTGCTCAAGTTCTCGCGGCGGCTACGACGTCCATGCCGCCCCTGGAACCCTCATGCCGTCTCACCCCGATAGCGGACCTTGATTACCTCGGCGAGTATGGACACCGCGATCTCACGCGGCGCCCGCCCACCGAGGTCGAGCCCGACCGGCGCATGGATGCGCCCGGCCTTGTCGCCGAGCCCCGCCTCCGTGAGCCGGGCGACGCGCCTGGCATGTGTGCGCTTGCTGCCGAGCGCACCGACATAGAACACGGGACTCCCGAGCGCGGCAATCAGTGCGGGGTCGTCGATCTTCGGATCGTGGGTGAGCGTCACTACGGCACTCGTCGCATCGAGCTTCAGCCGTTCAAACGCCTCGTCGGGCCAGGCATCGATCAGCGTCACGCCCGGAAAACGCTCCGAGCTCGCGAACGCGCGTCGCGGATCGATCACGATCACCTCAAAACCGGCGAGCGCCGCCATCGGCGCCAGGAACTGGCTGATGTGCGCGGCGCCGACGACGATGAGCCGGGGCGGGCGCGCATACGAGCGTACAAAGAGATTTTCTGACCCCGGAAGAATCCCGCTGCGATCCGCAATGAGCATCTGGTGCACGGCAGCCCGTTGGTCATCGGTGAGTTCGAGGCCCCCGTGCCAGCGCCCGCCGTCGAACAGGCTTTGTGCGCCATCCTCAAGCCGCGTCACCACGGCTGCGGATGCTCCCGCCGCCGTCGCAGCTTGAAGCTGGTCATACAGCTCCCGCTTCATTCGAGCCGCTCCACGAATACGCGAACTTTACCGCCGCAGGCCAGCCCGACCTCCCAGGCTTGCTCGTCGGAGACGCCGAATTCGAGCGTGCGGGGCTTGCCATCGACGATTGCGGCGAGCGCTTCTGTGACGACCGCTCCCTCGATGCAACCGCCCGAAACCGAGCCGACCATTTCGCCGCGATCGTTTACCGCGAGGTGGCTGCCCTCGGGCCGGGGTGACGAGCCCCAGGTCTGTACTACCGTGGCGAGCGCCACACCCTGCCCGCTCGATTTCCAGCGCTCTATATGGGGGAAGATTTCGTCGGCGTCGGTTGGCATGGCGCTCCTATCGTCGGTGTTATTTATCTTCAGCCTGGGCACGCAGCAATGCACTCGCCTTGGAGCGATCTTTGGCGACACAGGCAGCCGCCCAGTCGAGAGTCCTTAGGGCCAAGTCGTACTCATACTTGTCGATGACCCTGGCGTCGAGCATCCCCACCGATTCGCCGACATCCGCCAGCTTGTCGTATTCGTCGATCACCCTGGTCGCCCATGATATTTCATCCTGTGTCGGTGAGAGGCCCGAGACGAGTGGCTGAATAAACGCAGGATGAAGCGCCCCGGCGTGGTGGATGCCCGCCGCATGCAGCGCCGCGGCTTGCGTGACGGCCTGGTCGCTCTGGTCGACCCGGCCTGAAGGGTTGGGAACGAATACACCGCCGGTGGCCTCTATTCCCAACGCCATCGCCGCCAGCGCAACGTTGGCGGCCGGGAAAGCGTACTGGTCAAAACTCGCGAACATCTCGATCCCGAGATCGACCGCCATGTCGTAGCCGCCGCCACCGCCCATCGACCGGAGTTTTCTCGGCGTAGCAGTCAGGATTTCATGGATATTCACTGCACCCAGCGCGGATTCGATCATTGGGTACAGCTCGATGTAGCCCTCAGGTATGCCGCGCTCCCTCTCCAGCCGGGAGATGGTTTCGTGGGCATGCCGCACGTCGGCCGCCGATTCCGTCTTGGGCAGCATGATCCTGTCCACCCCGGGCCAGACGGCATACGGGAGGTCGGCATCCACAAACGGCTTGTTGATCCTTACATAGATGGAAGCCCCGCCTTTGCGTGCCTTGTGTATCGATTCGCGGATCAGTGACCGGCATCTTTCCTTTTCCGCCGGGGCAATGGAATCCTCGATGTCGAGAATGTAGACATCCCCCCCTCTCGTCCACGCCTTGTCGATAAAGCGGGGATTGGTGGGGGTCACGAACATCGAAACGCGAGCGACTCTGTTGCTCATCGTTCAGTAACCTCTGAAACGCAAAGATAGCTCATCGTGCGACGGGGTTGGAAGGGACCCACTCGAATATGCCATACCCGCGAAAAAGTACGTAATCTTGCGACGGGGGTGTGGGGGGCGCGGGAAGGACCCTCGCGAGTCTGCAGGAAGGGGCCCGCGCCCCGGCACTCCTCATGGCCCGTTCCCCGCCGATCGAATCCCGTGCGCCTGGGCTTTCTCGTCGTCGCGTGCCCGCGCCCTGTCCGCCCACTCAAGATAGAGCCTCGCGCGCACGTCGACGGGGACATCGACCATCTTGCCATCGATGGGAACGGACGCCATGCCGCGCTTCAACCCCTCGGCAAAGACCTCTCTCACCTTCACGTAATAGGCCGCTTCCTCAGGACTGGGACGGAAACCCTCGTTGCACGCCTTGATCCACGAGGCGTGAGGACAGACGGCTCCCTTGAAGCCGGTGTCCCGGGCACGCCGGACGGCCTTCCTCAACTCTTCATCACCGGCCTGCTTCTCCGTCAAGCTCAGCGGGTAACTCATTCCCGCCGCCTGCCCGCCGACAGAGGTGGCAACCGTGATGAGCTGGGACTTGATGTACTCGAGCGGTTCGAAGTCCAGGACCGGCCCGGGAGACATCCCGAGATTTCTGGATAATTCGACCTCGTTTGTCGTGAAGATGCCGAAGCGCGGGCTCGCGCGTGCGATTTCCAGCGAATGCCAGACGCCGGCGGCGGTATCGACCTCGACGTCTATTTCAAGAACTCCAGCACCGATCCCCCGGCTTGCTTCAAGCGCGTCGAGGCACCGGCTTGCGCTCCCGATGTCCTCGGGCCCGGTTACCCCTTTCAGTATCACTCCGGAGATCCCGAAGAACACAGTCGACTCGAGTTCGGCCGCAGCGCCGTTACTGTCGATCCTCACGAAAACTTCGGCGCCGCCGCGAGCCGCCTCATGTATGGCCGCAGGCATCCGGGCCTTGAGGTCGTCCTGCCAGTTCCGGTCAGGCCGCCGCACAAAGTCCAGAATGATCGCGTCGGCCCAGGAGGAATGGGCCTTCTCCCGGAGCTGCGGATCTTCGATCGACAGGGGAAATATCGAGCGGCGTATGTACTTGGGCATCAGGAAGTAAACCCTTCGTTGACCGCGGCTACCTGTTCCGGTGCGGCACAAACGCACCCGGTAAAGCCCATGAGCCTCGCTTCCCGGGCAGCTCTCACCGTACTCTCTCTGGATGCGACGCCACCGCGGGAGCCGGGCCGCCAGAATGCCCCCAATGGCTGTTTGCCCAGCATCCTTGCGGCTACGAGTGCGCGCGTCATGAGGAAGCGGTAAAGGCGGAACTCTCCCTGGGGAACAGCGCCCAGCCGCATCGTCAGGTCTATCCGTCCTACGCCCAATCCAGTAACCCGCGGGCTGGCCTCCGCCAGTGCAGCCGCATTCCAGAATCCCCTGGCTGACTCCAGCATCAGGACAATTTCGGTTGTCCCGGGATCCACGCCTCTTTCCCGTTCCATCGCCGTGATCAGTTCCCCGAGCTCGGCGACTTCCTCTGGCTCTTCAGGCCCGGGAAAAACAACCCCCTTGATGCCACGGAACATGCCCGCCCTGACGTCGGCCCACCTCGTTTCGCGGTCAACGCGGACAAAGGCTGCGGTCTCGCTTTCACCGACTTTCCTGACCAGCTTCTCCAGACCCGCGCGTGCGGCTTCCTTGGATCTCGGCGGAACCGAGTACTCCAGGTCGAGGACCGCTACGTCCGGCTTGAATTCCTGATGGCGCATTACCTCGGCGGGATCATGCGCGGGAAGTATCATCCAGGAACGCCTGGTCGTGTGTGCTGTCATCCTCAGTCTCTTGCGCAAAGTCGATACACAGGTTCGCATCAGCCCGGCACTACGCCCGCCCGGATCACCTTGCCTTCGATGGACTGCCGTATCCCCTCGTTGATGTCTTCGAGCTTGAATTTGTGCGACACCAGTTTATCGAAAGGATACTTGTCCCTGGTTCTGACCAGCAGGTCGAGCACCTTGGGCATGACCCAGGCCTTGTAATTTCCCGAGCCGACGATGGTGAGCCCCTTGTGCACCACCTTCTCCATGTCGAGGTGGGAAATCAGGCCGCCGGTGACCAGCCCCATCGTGAGGTAGGTCCCGCCCGGGCACAGCATCTCCAGCCCCTCGGCCACGACCTCGGGTCGCCCGACCACTTCGATCGCGAGATCGACGCCTTTGCCGCCGGTCAACTGCATGACCCGCGACAGCCGCGCGTCCGGCGTGGGATATTCGTTCAGGTTGATCGTGTGATCGACGCCGAAGGACTTGCTCAGTTCGAGCCGCTCCGCGAGCTTGTCGATCACGATCACCCGCGCACCGCCCATTTCCTTGGCGATCGCGGCCGCGCTCAACCCCAGACCGCCGGCGCCCTGGATGAGCACCGTGCCGTCGAGCGGGATGCGGACCTGGTGCATGCCATAGGTGACCGTCGACAGGGCGCAATTGATCGGCGTTACCGTCGCGTCGGGTAACTCGTCTGGGACCTTGAACACCCACTGGTCGCCCTTGAGGTAATAGTACTCCGCAAATGCGCCGCGGAAGTGCGGAAACTCCTCGCTCGTCTTGCGGAAGCGGTGCTTGTTCGGGCATGGCGCCGAACCGGTCACGCACGCCCAGCACTTCCCGCACGGATTGAAATAGCTGTAGACGATCCGATCGCCCTCTTTCAGCGGCCGCCCGAGATAGTCGGCCTTGACGTTGCGGCCCATCCGGTAGACCCGGCCCGACATCTCGTGGCCCATGATGAGGGGCTGCTCTTTGCTCGGCTTGAGCCGGCCGACGTACTCGCCTTTGTACGAATGGAGATCGGAACCGCAGATGCACGCCATGGATATCTTGACCAGCATCGCGTCATCTTCGACCTCCGGCAGCGGATACTCGCGCGCCTCCAGCGGCGTGTTGATCGCGGTCCATACCATGGCCCTGCCTGTCTCTCGCGCCATCTGAGCCGGCTCCCCGTTTGACCGAATGAGCTAGGAGTGTGTCGGACTTTGTCCCGACACACTCCTTACGCAAAACCGCCCGC
>CAZQJF010000093.1:0-9141 GCA_964593735.1 uncultured Streptomycetaceae bacterium
CGGGAGCGCCCTGCGCGACCGGCTCGGCCGTCCCGCGCTTGCCGAAGGCAAGGTAGCCACCCGCCGCCACGACCACGAGGACCGCCGCCGCAGTCCCGAACAATATCCTGGCGTTGGCCATGGACCGGCCGGCCGATGCGGGTAGCGGTGGCGGGACCGCAGCCGCTGCCGCGGCTGACACGCCGGCGGGAATGGTCCTGGTCCTGTCTGCCACCGTTGCATCCCCCGCGGCCGGGTTCGCATCGAGCGCCACAAAAGTCTGATCGGTATTGCGTGCGGCAGCCACCGCCTTGATCGCGCCGGCAAACTCCGCCGCGGTCTGGTAGCGGTCCGCGGGGTTCTTGGCCATCGCCTTTTTCACCACGGCATCCCAGGCCGGCACCAACGTCACGTTCAGCGTGGACGGCGGCAGCGGCTCTTCCCGCAACACCTTGTGCATGATCGTGGTCACCGTGCCCATGAACGGCTTCTCGCCGGTCAGGAACTGATACAGGATAACGCCGCAGGAAAAGATGTCGGTCCGGCCGTCGACGGGGCTGCCGAGAAACTGTTCCGGCGACATGTACGACGGAGTACCCAGAACCGTGCCGGCCTGAGTCAGCTCTGAATTTTCTATCCGAGCGATGCCGAAGTCCGCGACCTTGACCTTGCCATCGGGGAGCAGGATCACGTTGGCCGGCTTGATGTCGCGATGGACCACGCCATGGGCATGCGCGTGGTCGAGCGCCTCGAGCAGGGCGCACATGATGCGCTCGATTTCCTTCAGGACGAACCGCCCGTTGGCGTCGAAATGGTCCTTCAGCTCGCGGCCCTTGACGAATTCCATCGCGATGAACGCGATGCGGGAACTCCCGCCCTCCCCCGCCGCTTGATCGGCTTCGGGAACGACTTCGCTGTAATCGTAGATCGCGACGATATTGGGATGATTGAGCCGGCCCGCGGCCTGCGCTTCGCGCCTGAAGCGGGCCAGGACATCCGCCGCTTGCGATTCTTCCAGTTGATCCGGGCGTATCGTCTTGATCGCGACGATGCGCTCGATGACGGGGTCGAAACCTTCATACACGACGCCCATCGCGCCCTTGCCCAGCTCGCGCCGGATCTGGTATTTGCCGAGTTTGGCCGGGCCGGTCATGTGGAAACGGGCTATTTGTATTTCGAATCGATTTCGTAGACGGCGGTCTGCACCAGGCGCTGCACCATCGTGTCCAGTCCGACCCCGCCTCGCGCGCTCTGCGAAACACCCAGGACACTGGTCGAGGCGGCGCCGACTTCCATCCTGAGCTCCTGATAACCCTGGGCCACCTGCTCCGTGGTGCTGGCGTCCATGATCTTGTAGCGCATGCCGACCAGCCATACTCCGGTCGCCTCGCTGGTCTGCACCGAACTGGTGGCCTGGCCCGCGGCCGAGCCGCCCCGCCCGCCGAACAGTCCGACTATGCCGCCTATCGCCCGGCCGTCGAATCCCTGCCGGTTCTCGGCGACCTGCTCGGCCTTGATGATGTCGAACTTGACGATCCACTTCGTCGTCTTGAGCTTGCCGATCTGCATCGTCTGCCGCGCCTTGTCGACGTCGCCCATGTTGTAGGCCAGCGAGACCTCCTGCAGCAGGTGGCCCAGGTTGCTGCGCTCGAGCACCGCAAAATTCGCCTGCGACAATTCGAGCTCGGCAAAATCGGCTATGTTGTTCGGCAGAAATCGCTGCGTAAAGCTCGCGTTGCTGCTCTTGATCTCCCCGGGGATCACCACGAGCGCCGGGCCTTTCGTGTTCTTGTTGACGTAGTCGACGGGCTTGTACGCCGCGGAATCGGCCGCCGCGTTTGCCTGCTGCGAGGTGGTGCTGCCGGCCGTCGGCGACGGATTGCCAAAGGTCGGCTGTGCGGCTACCTGTCCGCCGGCTGCAGCCGCAATCAAAGTCGCCATCACCGCCACATTGAACGAAACGGATCGCATCGTGTTCATCTTGTCTCCCTGAAAGCGCCTGACAACTGACAATACGAGGAATACTTCCCTGAATTCGCGCCGCCGCCGCTACCGGACGCCGGCTTTCTGGCAATAGTCGTTGTACAACTGTGCGACCACCTCGTCGGCCCGCTCGTTGATCAAGGTCATCGCCATCCCCACGGTATCGCGCCCCGCATAACTCTCGTTCTTCGCGGCTGCCTGGGAAATCATCTTTCCGTTCGCACCGGTCAGCGTAAACTCCATGCTGATGCTCACCTGGTTCACGTTGACTATCGGGTTGCGGCCGGACTGCGTTGCAATCACCCCGCGCAGAATGTACTGCGCCGCGAGGCGCTTCGAGGCGCTGATCGCGGCATCCGGGTTGTTCTTGAAAAAAGCGTCGATTTCGGCTTGCGCGATCTGCTTGCGGATCTCCTCCGGGGTGTAAATCCTGAGCCCCAGGGATTGCAAACGCCGGTTTATGGCGTTGACGTGCGAACCGTAGGACGCCTGGCTGGCGGAGACGGCGCCGTTACGCTCTTCGCCGATCAGCACCATGATTTTCTGGTTCTTGATCTTGTCACGGCACGGCGCGGCAAGCTGCGATTGCACCCTGGCCTGGCGCTCGGCGGCGGCCTCGTTTTCCGCCTGCTGCGCCGGATCTTCGTTGGAGAATTTGAATCCCTGCGCCTGCACGGCGGCCGCCAGGGGCATCCATGCCAGCAGAATCATCAAACAGCAACGCAACATAGCACTCGGGCCGGGTTTGGAGCGTAAAGGACGCCCAGGCAGACGATTATAATGACCTCCGCAGGCGCGCGCCATGGCAATACCGTGAAATCAGGCCATATTTCCTAACCGCGTCCATGCCAGATGAATCCGCGCCAACGATCCGAGATATTCTCGCGCCTGCGTGCCGCCAATCCGCAGCCGCGCACCGAGCTGAAATACGAGACGCCGTTCGAGCTGCTCGTATCGGTGCTGCTTTCGGCTCAGGCAACGGACAAGAGCGTCAATCTCGCAACCGCCGAGTTGTTCCGTGTCGCCAATACGCCGCAAGCCATGCTCGAACTGGGGCGCGAAGGGCTGGAGCGGCATATCAAGCGCATCGGTCTTTACCGCACCAAGGCGAAGAATCTGCTTGCCACCTGCGGGCTCCTGCTGGAGCGGCACGACGGAGCTGTCCCCGCAACGCGCGAAGCGCTGGAAAGCCTCCCCGGGGTGGGCCGCAAAACCGCAAACGTGATCCTCAACACCGCGTTCGCTCAGCCCACCATCGCGGTGGACACCCACATCTTCCGGGTCGCCAACCGCACCGGGATTGCGCCGGGAAAAGACGTGCTGGCGGTCGAAACGAAGCTGCTAAAGCTGGTTCCGGAAGGATTCCGGCTTCATGCCCACCACTGGCTCATCCTGCACGGCCGCTACGTGTGCAAGGCACGCACACCGGATTGCCCCCGGTGTTTGATCCGCGACTTGTGCGAATACAAACACAAGACGTTGCAGGAAACCAGGGACTAGGGACTAGGGGCTAGGGACTGAAAGAAAACGCCCGGCGTCGCCGGGCGTATCATGGATCACGGGTCACGGGTCACGGGTCTCCAGTCTCTTCTACTTGTTGACCAGCCCCTGCTGCTGCGAGTAGAACGCGGCAAGGTCCAGGATGTCGCGCTTGGTGAGCTTCTCCACCATCGGCGCCATGACCGGGTTCTTCCGGGCGCCGGTCTTGTATGCGGTAATCGACTGTATGAGGTAGTCGTAGTACTGGCCCGCCAGCCGCGGGAAATCCGGCGCGATGCTGTTGCCGTCCGGGCCGTGGCATGCGGCGCACGGCTGTGATTTCTGCTTGCCCGCCGCGGCGTCGGCCGCAACCGCCGGCGCGCCTGCCGCCAGCAGCGCACAGCAGGCGGCGAACAATATCTTCTCCATCATTTTCTCTCCCCGGGAGCGGTTATTTGGCAGCGGTCTTCGGCGCTTCGGCGCCGTAGTAGGCCGCGAGATCCGCCATGTCCTTGTCGGAAAGGCCCGCCGCGATCGCGCGCATCGTCGGATGACTGCGGTTGCCCGCCTTGTATTCCTGCAGCGCCTTGAGGATGTATGCGCCGTGCTGCCCGCCGAGCCTGGGCACGTGGTAGACCTCTGGAAACACGGTCTTGTACCCCGCAATGCCGTGACACCCCTTGCACATCGAGTTCTTCTGCGCGCCGGCCGCCGCATCCCCGCCCTCCGCGGCGAACGCCGTCGCGCCTGCAAAGGCAATGATCGCGGCGGAGAATGCCGGCATGGTGAGGAACTTCATGGCGCACCTTATTGTCGTCAGGTTAATCCACGGCGCCGCATTATAACCCAGAACATTCGCGCCGCGGCTTGCCGCAACCGAGCATGCGCCCGGATAATGCAACGAATCCGCCGCGCTTTCCCATCGAGATGAATTCAGACGCTTCCAAGACAGCCGGTCGCTGGTCAACGGCCGTGCTCCCGTTCCTGCGCTGGTGGCCGAAGGTGAACGCAACGACCCTGCGCGCCGACGCCATCGCCGGACTGATCGGAGCCGTCGTGGTGCTGCCCCAGGGCGTGGCTTTCGCAATACTCGCCGGCTTGCCGCCGCACTATGGCCTGTACGCGGCCATGGTGCCAGCGATCGTCGCGGCACTGTTCGGCTCTTCCTGGCATCTCGTTTCGGGACCGACCAACGTGATCTCGATCTTCGTCTTTGCGAGCTTGAGCCCGCTCGCCGAGCCTGGCAGCGAGCAGTACATCAGGCTGGTCCTGACCCTCACGTTTCTGGCCGGAGCGATGCAGCTGGCTATGGGACTTGCCCGCATGGGGACGCTGGTCAACTTCATCTCGCACACGGTGATCGTGAGCTTCACCGCCGGCGCCGCCTGCCTGATCGTGGCGACCCAGCTCGAGAACTTCTTCGGCGTCGCTATTCCGCGTGGCGCCTCCTTCACCGAGGCCTGGTATCACCTGTTCCGGCAGATCGGCGACATCAACCTTTACGTAACCGCGGTTGGCGCGATAACGCTGCTCGCCGCGCTCGCGAGCCGGAGGCTTTTTCCCGCTGTTCCGTACATGATTCCCGCGATGGTCTCCGGCACGCTGGCCGCCGCCGCCATGGAGAGCCTGTTCCCGGGCGGCGGCACGCTCGTTCCGACCGTCGGCGCAGTTTCCGCCTCGCTGCCGCAGCCGTCCCTGCCGGACCTCTCTCCCGGCGCCGTGAAGGCCATGCTGCCGGTGGCGTTCGCCGTTACGATCCTCGCGCTCACCGAGGCGGTTTCGATCGCCCGCTCGATCGCCGTCAAATCCGGACAGCGCATCGACGGCAGCCAGGAGTTCATCGGCCAGGGCCTCTCCAACATCGCGGGCAGTTTCCTTTCCGCGTATGCGAGCAGCGGCTCATTCAACCGCAGCGGGCTCAACTACGAGGCCGGCGCGCGCACGCCGCTCGCGGCGATGTTCTCGGGCCTGATGCTCGTCCCGATCCTTTTCGCCGTGGCGCCGCTCATCGCCTACCTGCCGCTCGCGGCAATGGCGGCGATCCTGTTCCTGGTCGCGTACAACCTCGTCGACGTGCACCACATCGCATCCGTGATCCGCTCGAACCGGCAGGAAACGGCAGTGATGGTGCTTACGTTCGGCGCGGCGCTGTTCGCGGACCTGGAGTTCGCGATATACGCCGGCGTGTTGATGTCGCTCATGCTCTATCTCACGCGCACCTCGCGCCCGCTGGTGCTCGACGTAAAGCCGGACCCGGCGCCCGACAGCTATCACTTCACCGCCGACAGCGGGCTCCCCGATTGTCCGCAGTTGAAGATGCTGCGGATCAACGGTTCGCTCTTCTTCGGCGCGGTGGACCACGTTCAGGGGCAGTTGGAGGCTATCGACGAGGCGCATCCCGGCCAGAAGCACGTGCTCCTGGTCTCCAGCGGCATCAATTTCGTGGACATGGCAGGCGCGCAAGCGCTGGCGCGCGAAGCGGTTCGGCGCCGCCAACTGGGCGGAGGACTGTATTTCTACCGCATAAAGGACGCGGTACGCGAGTTGCTCGCCCGCTGCGGCTATCTGCGGGACATCGGTGAGGAGAACATCTTCCCGGTGAAAAGCCGCCCCGTCGCCGCGATCTACACACGGCTGGACTCCGAGGTCTGCCGGCGATGCACGGTGCGCATCTTCCGCGAATGCCACGCGAGTCTGCCCAACGGGGAGCCGCGACGGCCGGATCGCGCCGGCTCCACGCAGTAGAAGCGCGCCTGACTCTACTTTGTGGGCGCCGGCTGCTGCTTGCCCCGGAGCGCGACCGCCCGATGGCCCTGCAGCATCGCCCCGAGAATGATGAAACCGCCGACGCAAAGGGCGAGCACCAGAAGCCAGAAGCTCGCGAGCTTCAGCCAGACCGACGTCGGCCCGGCGAGGACGAGCATGTCGAGTTCGGCAAGATAAACGGGAACCACCAGGCCGCGGCTGACGGCGACGATCAGCATGATCGCGGCCATCACCACCTTGATCAGGTACGGCTTGACGAAGGTGGTGCCAATCGCGCCCAGCTGCACGCCGAAAAGCGAACCTGCCAGCAATATCAGCGCGAGCCGGATGTCCACCAGCCCGTGCAGCGCATACTTGATCGTGCCACCGAAGCCCATCACGAACGCGATCACCAGCTCGGTGGCGCTCGCGATGAGCGCGGGCGCGCCCAGCACGTACATCATGCCGGGAACGCCGATGAAGCCGCCGACCGCAATCGCGGAGGCCAGCAGCCCGGTGGCGAACCCCAGCGGCAGCGTGAAGAGCGCGGACACGCGCACGCCCGCAGTGCGAAAGTGCATCATGGTCCCGGGAATTTCCACGGACTGCACCCAGCGCGCAAGCCGCGACGCCTTCTCCTGCACCGCGGTCTCGCCGGAGCGATAGACCCGGATCGCGTCCAGCAGTACGTAGCCACCGACGATGGAGAGCACCACGACGAAGGCCAGGCTTACGTAAAGATTGGAACCCGCCTCGCCGAAGTTCGCCTTGATGTAGTGCTGGATGTCCGCTCCCAGCCATACGCCCAACGACGCAGACACGGCCATCGTCAGGCCGAGCTTGATGTCCACCTGCCCGAACTTGTGGCGCTTGTGCGCGCCTACCAGCGCCTTGGGAAACTTGTGGCACAGGTTGCTCGCGACCGCCACGACGCCCGGGACGCCCATGCTCATCATCGCCGGCGTAAGGACGAACGCGCCGCCCGAGCCGATGAAGCCGCTCACCAGCCCCCCGACGAACCCGATCACGAGCAGGGCGATGACATTGCCGTGCTGCAGATCGATGAACTGGACAGCCGCGGGTTCCAAGGCGACTCAGCTTTGCGGTTTGCCGCGGACGCCAAGCGCTTCCCAGAAGTACGCGGTGAACGCGCCATGGACGAACGAAAAGAACAATGCCGCGAGCACCGGGAGCGCCGGATAGAAGCCGTCGGCGCGCGTGAAGCTCGCCATGATCTCTTTTTCGTAGAGGTAGAGCAGGAAATACAGAGCGGCCGACGCGACGCCCGAGACGGCAAGCTTGAGGTAGATCGCACGCTGGTTCATCGGGATGCTCCAGCAGCCTGTCGGACTTGAAGTTCCGACACGCTGCTAAATGCAAAACCGCCCGCAGACTTGCAGCAGAGCGGGGTAAGAAGACCAGTTCTGGCTGTCAACAAGGGCGTCACGGCGTCGAATTCATGCACTTCGAATCCAATTATGTGGCTTTCGCCTGCGGGCGGTTTTGCACAAGGAGTGTGTCGGGACAAAGTCCGACACACTCCTAGCCGTCCCGATTCTAGCAGCCCGGGGGGCGCGTGGCGTGCCCCTGCCCGGTTCGACGCGCAGCCTTGCCCGCTGCCCGGCCGGGTGCCGTCCGCTGGAAGCGCTGCCGCGATACGATACGCGCCAGGCGGGGAAGCAGGACCTCCACCACCGCTATAATGGACCGTAATCCATGGCCAACCGCCTGACCCGGATCTATACGCGCACGGGGGACTCCGGCACCACCGGGCTCGCCGACGGCTCGCGCGTCGCCAAGGACGCACCGCGCATCGAGGCCATCGGCGCGGTGGACGAGTTGAACAGCGTGATCGGCCTGCTGCTCGCGGAAGATCTCCCGCCGGACATACGGGATTGCCTGACCGGCGTGCAGCACGATCTGTTCGATCTGGGCGGCGAGTTGAGCGTCCCCGGGCATGCCATCATGACCGAAACGTACATCACGCGGCTCGAAGAACTGCTCGACCGCTTCAACGCCGAATTGCCGCCGCTCAAGGACTTCGTATTGCCCGGCGGATCGCGCGCCGCGGGCTGCGCGCATGTGGCGCGCACCGTATGCCGCCGGGCGGAACGCCGCGTGGTGACGCTGTCCGGCAGGGAAACCGCCCCGCCGTTCGCGGTGCGCTATCTGAACCGTCTTTCCGACCTGCTGTTCGTGCTGCCCCGGGCGCTGAACCGCCGTGCCGGCTGTGGCGACGTGCTGTGGCAGCAGGGGAAGAATAGGAAAGGATGAAGGATGAAGGATGACCTGACTACCTGACCCCGCTTTTGCTTCATCCCTTCATCCCTCATCCTTCATCCTTCATCCTTATGATGACCCCCTCCCCTCCCGATGCCCTGGCCGAGCGGCTGGCGGGGCTGCTGGCACAGTGCGCGCTGAAAAACCAGCGCGCTTTCGCCGACTTGTACACCCTTACGTCCGCGAAACTGTTTGGCGTTTCGCTACGTATATTGCGTAGACAGGACTGGGCCGAGGAGGTACTGCAGGAATGCTACGTCAGCATATGGAACCACGCCGGGGACTATGCAGCAGCGAGAAGCGCTCCGCTCACCTGGATGACCAGCATCGTCCGCAATCGCTGCCTCGACTGGTTGCGCCGGCCGCAATCCGAGACCACCGGGGAGGAATACGAGATCGCGGTCGAGTCCTGGCAGGACGACGCGGCCGGTCCGCTGGAGCACCTGATGGCGAAGGGCGAAGCGGGTGCGCTGTCGCACTGCCTCGCGCAACTGGAGGCGAAGCAGCGGCAGAGCATCGTGCTCGCCTTCTTCCACGGCCTGTCGCATTCGGAGCTGGCAAGCCATATGAAGGAACCGCTCGGCACGGTGAAGACCTGGGTGCGGCGCGGGCTGGAGCGCCTCAAAGGCTGTCTGTCAGGGACGTGAAGAATTAGCCGCAGATAAACGCAGATAA
>CAZQJF010000094.1:0-9104 GCA_964593735.1 uncultured Streptomycetaceae bacterium
CCGATAGTAAGCAACAAAATGGCCGCGGCTGACCACCCGATCAATTCAGTCCACATGAGCGATGCGAAATTCTACCGGTTCAAGTCATGTCCAGCGCTCTCACCTTGACTTCGAGCTCGGCTTCAGTTCCTGCTGGATGGTGATACGCAGTTCCTCCAGCATGGACGGAAATCGGTAACGCCGGCCGAGCGCCTTCAAATACGCTTCGGGAAGCAGATCGGGACGGCTCGCGAGCACCTGTCCCACCTTCACATAGGTGGGGCCCATCGCTTCCAGGTCGTCGGCCAGTTGCGCCGGCGCGACTTCGCCGGGGCCCACTGCTTTCACCTCTGCGGCGTCGATGGAATCGTCGGCGCCCATCTGCTGCACGAGATCGGAGCGGCCATACTTCCACAGCAGCAGGCAAATCTCCTTGTAGCGTTTGAGATGGTTGGCCGATAGCGTGATTTTCATTGGACCTGCTCCTGCTGACAATTTATCTGTCCGATGCTGAGGTTACCTGCGCACGTCGCAGGGCTCTGTGTGTTGCCGCACATACCATTCGACGATGTACCACTGCAAGGTGATAATCGTCGACGCTCTGATGGTGTCGGCTCGACCTTTAGCACCGGCCTGACGGTGCTTCAGTTTGCAGTTGACGCGATTGAACATCGGCCAGGAATTTGGCCGACTTAGGTCCCGCAAACTGCTTATGTCAGATCGCCCGCACGAAAACCGAAGGAAGAGACAGCGAACATTTCATTACCAGGCTGCTAGACTCTGGGCGGATCGCTATCCCGGGACGGGTGCCGGTGCGCGGCGATGGCTGCAATAAAGGCAGGCGCCGCGTCCGCCGCCTTGCTCCGCTCTGCCAGAAGTATTCCCGGGGCTTTTCCCGCGGAGACCGGGATTCCTGCCATCTCGAGCAGCGCGCGCGAAGCGCCGAGGGCAAGAATCGGTTTGCAGTGCCGAAACTGGTCCTTCAGGTATTCCATCGTGTGCCCGTCGCGTTTCAGCGTCTCGATGGCTGCGGCGCCGTCAGGCAGCACCAGCGCGTCGAACAGCACCGAAGGCGAATTTTCCATTGATTTGCCGGCTTCGATCCCGGCGCCATCGTCCGTGACGAACTTGCCGACGCGGGGGCCTACGAAATGCCCCACAGCCCCCTCTGCCGTTATCGCAGCATGGATGGCGGCAATCGATGCCCGGTGAACGCCATCGGCGACCATTATCGCGATCTGGCGCGTGCGTATGCCGCATTCGCCTGGAAGCGCCATCAACGACAGCGCGGGAGAAACCTTTACCTCCGGCGCAGGCGGATTGGCAAGCGCTCTGGGAAGGGCGTCCGGCACTTCCATCCCCAGCCCCGCTGCGATGTCTGCGGCGAGTTTCGGAGAGACATTCACCAGTGAGGCGAGCATGCGTTCGCGGATGGCCGGAACGGCCACTTTGCTGAGTTCGAAACGAAACGCGGCAATGATGTGCGCCTTTTCCACCTCGGTCTGGCTGTTGAAGAACAAGGTCGCCTGCGCGTAATGCTCGGCGAATTTTTCCGGCTTGCCACGGACTTTGTCTTCGTCAACCGGCGCCGGAAAAGACACGAATCCGGCGGCCCCGGCCTGGAACGGGCAACCCCCGGCCAGCGAATTCGGCTCGTACGAAACGCGCCCCCGGTTGAGCGCCTGCCGGTGCATGCCGTCGCGCTGGTTGTTTTGCACCGTCGCGACCGGTGAGTTGATGGGAATCTCGTGGAAATTCGCGCCGCCGAGCCGGGTGATCTGGGTGTCAATGTAGGAGTGAATACGGCCGGCAAGCAGCGGGTCGTTGCTGAAGTCGATTCCCGGGACGACGTGGGCCGCGCAAAACGCAACCTGCTCGGTCTCGGCAAAGAAATTGTCCGGATTACGGTTGAGCACCATGCGTCCCACCGGAACGACCGGCACCATTTCCTCGGGGACGAGCTTGGTCGCATCGAGAATATCAAAGCTGAATTTGTCGCTTTGCTTCTCGGTGAATATCTGCAGCCCGAGCTCCCATTCCGGGTAATCTCCGGATTCGATGGCTTCCCACAGGTCACGCCGGTGGAAATCGGGGTCGGCGCCGGAAATTTTTACCGCCTCGTCCCACACCAGGGAATGCGTGCCGAAGCGCGGCTTCCAGTGAAACTTGCAAAAGACGGATTTGCCCTCGTCGTTGACCAGCCGGAAAGTGTGCACGCCAAAACCCTGCATCATCCGAAAGCTGCGCGGAATGGCGCGGTCCGACATGACCCACATCAGTACATGAGTCGACTCGGGCATCAAGGAAACGAAATCCCAGAATGTGTCGTGGGCGGACGCCGCCTGGGGCATTCCGTGGTGGGGCTCCGGCTTCACGGCGTGCACCAGATCGGGAAACTTCATCGCGTCCTGGATGAAAAACACCGGGATGTTATTGCCCACCAGATCCCAGTTGCCCTCGTCGGTATAGAACTTGACCGCGAAGCCGCGAATATCGCGAGCCGTATCCTTGGAACCCCGTTCCCCGGCGACCGTTGAAAAACGCACGAACACCGGCGTGATCTTGCCCTTCTCGGAAAACGGCGCTGCGCGCGTGTATTGGGTCAATGCGTCGTAGGCCTCGAAAAATCCATGCGCGCCCGACCCGCGCGCATGCACGATGCGCTCGGGTATGCGTTCGTGATCGAAGTGGGTGATCTTTTCGCGCAGGATGAAATCTTCGAGCAGCGTCGGCCCCCGCAGCCCGGCTTTCAGGGAACTCTGGTTGTCGGCAATGCGCACACCCTGGTTGGTCGTCAACGCCTGGCCGCCGGCATCCACCCGAACGCGGTCGAGCGATGCAATCGTCGCATTCGTTCCAGGGTCCGCCGCTCCTCCGGTTTTGGCATTGCCGTTCTCTTCTGACCGGGTACTGGCCGTCAACGCCGCGTTTGCCGGGTCCACGGCAACGCCCGCGGGCGGCGACACGGCGTTGTCGTGTCCGTATTCAGATTCCTTCGTGGCGTTGAACGGCATGGCGGCAGCCAGATCATTGGCTGCACGCGCCTGCTTCGCCCCCACGTCGTTGGTCCGCAGCACGCCATCAGACGCTACGCCGGTGCGGTGCGGCGCGTCAGAGCGCCCGGCCCTGGCTTTGGCCGGCGACCGGGGAGGCTTCGTTGTTTTTCTGCTGCTGGCCATGGTTGTTCCTTTCAGTCGCTATGCGCCACCCGCAGCGGCTGAGCCCGCGTGGCGCCGTCGGCGGGAAAGCGCAATTGCGTGCTGCCGGGAAACAGCCCGTAGGCGCGCATGTGTTTGTTCGAGATGAACCAGAGTTCTTCGTGGTCGTTGGCCAGAATCAAGTACGCCTCGCTGGTTTCGGAGGCGCTGTGCAGGCCCAGCACGCGATACGCGATGTTCTCGGAGAATCCGTTCGGCAGCGGCCTCGGCTGAGGCGCGCGTTCACCGTGCATCTCGCGCACCACCAAGTTCGCGATCGTGACCATGTCTGATTAAGGGTATTCTTTGGAAATTGCCGATCCCGCCCGGACCGTTGTTTAGGTCAAAAGCGCGATCAAAATAATGATGGGAATCGGTATTCCTAAAAGCAAAAGCAAGATGGAACGCATGATGACTCCTTTGTGCTGATTGCGCCTCTGAGGCGGGAAAGAAGCTTCGCTAACTAATCAGGCTCAGCGTGGATAATCACACATAATCCCGTTGTTTGCCCCCTATCGTCGCGGCGTAGCTGGCGACGAACGCGCCGATCAAAAGCGCCAGGAACGTCCATAACGACAAATGAGCTGCCGCCTTTCGAGCGGTTTCTGCGGCCTGACGGGCTTTGACTTCGGCGGCCTTCGCCTGCGATATGGCTTCCGACACGCGCTTTTCGGCCTCGGGCTGGCTAACACCGGTCCTCGCAGCAACCGTTTGAGCGAGGTAGCTCTTATCTGCCGCCGGAACATCGCCTTGTCGAAGCCCGTTGACAAAAATGCGTCCTACTTCTTCGCGCACCGAAGAATCATCCCCTCCCCGCGACCGATCCGAACGAAACAGAGAGTCGACAAAATACGCGTTTGAATCAGCGCTAGGCTCTTTCGCCTTCGTGGCGCCGCCCGCTGCCATGCCAGCGCCCCCAGCCGCGGCCGCTACCGAAGTCGCTCCAAGCTTTGCCGCGCCCCCGACGACCGATGTTACTGCGGACGTCAGAAAAGCCGCCGTCAGCACGATGCCGACCGCCCACGCCACTAATCCGTGCGCGGTATCGCGAAAAAACACTTCATCCGTATGCACGCCTACCCATTTGGTGCGCAGTCGCCCGGCCAGGTATCCGCCCATGGCAGAGGAGGCGAGATGCGTGATGATCAGCCATGCAATAGCCGCGATTCCCAACGTTTTCGCGGAAGCACCTTCATTCGCCCATGGGGAGACCACCGTTAGCCCAAGTCCTGTGCCCAGCAGTAGCAAGATGAGCGCGAGCGCGGCGGCGACAAATGCGCCGCCGAGTATGGCTCCCCATGAAACGCCTGAGGAATGAATTTCATGTCGTACTGATTCTAAGGCGGCACCGGTCTGGCGACTGGCGGACGAAGGTGTCGGCGTTTCCATGTTGTTCTCCTTGGGGATACTCTGAATTTCCGGGGTTAAGAAACGTTGTGATTGCACAAAGAGGGACAAAGGTCTCGAGACGGTCACCCTGCATCTCGCGTAGCACCACGTAAAGACCGTTCTCAATCGTGACCATTGTCAGGCGCCCTGGAGTCGGACTATCGCCCCTTCAACCACCTTGAAGTTCCTTCTTGCGCTGGACGATCTGCGCACCCAGTTCCGCCGTATCGACCTTGGCTTTTCTCACCTTCGGGAACATCTCACCGTGTTCCTCCTTGACGTGATGATCGATGAATTCGCCCAGCACGGTGACTTTCGCGCCATAATGGTCGTCGCCGGCGCCCATCGACTCGAGTTGCGCGATGAGACTCTTAGCGGAGGCGTGCTCAACGTCGGCTTCGTCCATCAGGTCGTCGTCATCGATTGCATCGCGCACCGCAGGGTAAAAAATCTCCTCTTCGACTTGTGCATGGATCGTGAGTTCCTTGCAGAGCCGCCGCACAAGTTGCTCCTTCCGGTCGCCGTTCCCTTCCCCGTTTTTGAGTTTCTCGAAATCCTTGAACATCTTTTTGACTTTCTTGTGATCTTCAGTAAGCACCGCGATCGCGTCCTGCGCGCTTTTTCGTGTGGACTTCGGTGCCTTTGTCATAGTGTTCTCCATTTAACTCATGCCGATGCATTCCGCGGCATTGGCCGACATCAGCAGATTGTGTACAGTCAACCTGGTTCGAGGTGACTGCGCGGGCGCGTCAGCGCCCGCGCCATGCCACTGCTATTTACCGTCCCGATCGGAGTCGCCGGGGATGGCGCGTTCGACGCGATCCCAGGCGGCGCGGCTGGCCTGCTTGGCTTTGTCCCAATTCAGCTTCGAGATTCCTTTCGAGCGGCTGTAGCTGGCTTCGAGGTCGCGCTCGACCTCATTGAACTTGCGGCCAGCGTATTGGGAGCGGCCTGTGTAGCCGGTGCGATAAGCCGGCGCGTAGTCGTCGTAGTCCAATCCCGGCTGGTAATACGACTCCTTCGAATAGGACTTCTTCCAGTAGGCGTCTTCGGCAGTCGGATCGACGGCTTCCGCGGCTGCCTTGCCGGCCAACCCCCCTACTACCGCGCCGACCGCGGCGCCCACCAGAGTGCCTACCGGCCCGGCTACGGTTCCGGCTGCAGCTCCTGCCGCCATGCCGCCGGCGGCAGCGCCGAGGCCCGTACCGACCGGATGAGCGCCTGGCGCCCCCGTCAACGGATCGCGATTGGCATCCTTCGTATCGCGATTGGCATCCTTCGTGTCGCGATTGGCATCCTTCGTGTCGCGTTTGTCATCATTCATGTGTGATCTCCTGAAGTGAAAGAGAATGGATTGGAACGGAATGGTGTTGCCACCGTTGGCACGTCAGGCTGACTTTTGTTCATTTGCACGAGCGCGTCCCTACGATGAACGCGCAGTCTGCCTGTCAAGCGCCGGTGATTCCGTACGGTAGCTAACATTACTCAGCCGCCGCTGCGGCCTGGCACCGCGGGCACCCCGCCCGGCGCAGGCTGCTGCACGCGCGATCCATGCCGGTTGGCGTATACCCAGGTGAATTCCGCCCCGAGCAGGAAGATCTGCGCGGAGTAATAGACCCATGCGAGCAGCGCCACGAGCGAGCCCGTCCGCGCGGAATCCGGACGCCAGGCTGCTTTTGCCCAGATACAACCCGATCAGCACTTTGCCCGTGGTAAACAGCAACGCCGTCACCGCGGCGCCGGTCCAGACGTCGCGCCAGGAAATCCTCGCACGCGGCATGATTTTGTAGATCATCGCGAAAAGCAGTGTGAAGATGCCGAAAGAGACCACGAAGTTCAGGATCTCGAGGACCACATCCCAACCTTCGAATCAGCCGCCCCACCACTTGCCCAGGGCCGCGAGGACCGCACTCACGACGAGCGATACGGCCAGCAGGAAGCCTAGGCCGAGCACGAGCCCGAACGACAGCAGGCGCGCGCGCAACAGGCGCCAGATGCCCGACTCCTTAGGCGCCGGCACTCGCCAGATACGGTCCAGCGCGCTTTGCAGCTCGCCGAAGATCGCGGTCGCACCGAGCAGCAAGATGGCGATGCCGGCAATGGTCGCGACGACGCCCTTGGCCGGTTCGCGCACGGTTTTGAGCAGTCCTTCCACGGCCACCGCGCCTTTCTCACCCATAATTCCGCGCAACTGGGCGACGATCTCTCCTTGCGCCGCTTCCTGCCCGAACACCATTCCCGCCACCGCGATCACGATGATCAGCAGCGGAGCGAGCGAAAATAGCGTGTAGTAAGACAGGGCGGCGCCCATGCTCGGGGCGTAGTCATCCAACCAGGCGTTGACGGCCGCCTTGATCAACTGCCAGTGTTCGCTTAGCCAGTTTCCCTGCGGCACCGTGACCCCCGCTTCTGCGCAGCGTTCCCCGGCTGCGAGCCGATGAGCGCTTTTCCGAACTTAATATATTCAAGCTTACTGTAATGTTCGCTACCGCACGGACTTACCGCCGTTCGAGAGCCACACTGCGACCGCCGCAAAATCGAAATCAGAAAGAGGTGCCGCGATGGGCATCATCTGGACCATACTCATAGGATTCGTAGTCGGGCTGCTGGCCAAGATGCTGAAGCCGGGGCGCGATCCATCCGGCTTTATCATTACCGTTCTCATCGGTATCGCGGGCTCGTTGCTCGCCACCTACGGCGGGCAGGCGCTGGGGCTTTATCAGGCGGGCGAGGCGGCAGGCTTTATCGGGTCGCTGATCGGCGCAATCATTCTTCTCGTGATCTATGGCCTCGTAACGCGCAACCGGGCCTAGCGTGCCGGGCAGGAAGTAATTTTGCGAAACGATTTACTGGAGCGCTGACCACCAGGAGCTTGCGATGGGACTGATGGACATTCTGCAACAGTACGCCAACGCCAAGGGCGTTGCCAATCCGAACCGCGCACAGGACGATTTCGACGAGGTCTCGGGCGCTGCGCCGCCCGAGATATTGGGGCAGGGCGTCGGCGACGCGTTCCGGTCTGACAAAACGCCTCCTTTCGCAGAGATGGTGAGCCAGCTCTTCGGCCGATCCAATCCTGTCCAGCGGGTGAGAGTTATTAACCAGTTGCTGCATTCGATCGGGCCGGGCGTACTGGCCGCGCTGGGCGGCGGCAAGCTCGGCGGGACGTCGGTGCCGTCGAACGCCGGGCGCCCGCAGTTGACGCCCGAGCAAGCGGCGCAGTTGACGCCGGATGAGGTGCAGGAGATCGCGAAGCGGGCGCAGGAGACTGACCCCGGCGTCCTCGACAAGATCGGAAGCTTTTATGCCCAGCACCCGCAACTTGTCAAAACGCTCGGCGGTGCCGCGCTGGCGATTGCGCTGGCCGGGGTCGCCAATCGGATGCGCAGATAAAGCCGATAGGACGGTGCGTGAAACGCACCCTACACGCTGACACCGGCCGCCGTCGTACGAAGCACTGAGCGGTGAATAGTAACGGTGCGGAGGGTGCGCCATGCGCACCAGTGCGTAGGGTAGGCCGCACGCACCTTTGTTCGCGGGAGTCGCGCCGATATCGATGAGGTGCGGCGCAGCGGCATGGGCCCGGTGCCGTCATGGATTCATTTTTCAAACACCCCAAGGAGATGCTCATGAGCGAAGACATGCCGGATTTTTCGAATGTGCAAAGCGGCTCCAGTTCGACGGCCACGAAGATCTACGTAGTGTTTTCGGGCGACAGTTTCTCGAAGATTGCCAACCGCGAGTATGGCAACGCCAACGAGTGGACGGATGGCCAGCGGGCGACTATCAAGTGGAGATCTTCATGAAGGACAAGTCGGCCGGCACTAAGACCTTTACCGTAAAGTAGCCGACTTTTAGAGCGCGTTCGAAGGAAGCGGCGCGAGGAAAAAATGGGAAGGGTGCGCCCCCCGGTGAGACCCTCGCGCAATACGGGAGCCACCATGCTGCTCGTCGTTTTTGCCACCGTGGTCGTGACGCTCATCGTCGTGGTGGTGGCGTTGAACTTCGCCACCGGCGAGAAGCAAATCGAGCAAAGGGTCGCGCGCCTTTATGCGGCCGGCGATCCGGCCTTTGCGCGCGCGATGGGCGTGTTGCTGGGGCCCGCCGTCCTGCAGGGCAACCGTTTCGAAGCCCTGCTGAACGGCGACCGGATATTTCCGGCGATGCTCGCGGCCATTCGCGGCGCGCAGAAGACCATCACGTTCGAGAGCTACATCTACTGGTCGGAGGCGATCGGCAAGGAGTTCGCCGACGCGCTGGCCGAACGCGCCCGCGCCGGAGTGAAGGTGCACGTGCTGCTGGACTGGGTCGGTAGCAACAAGATGGATCCGGCGCACCTCGCCGCCATGGAGCAGGCCGGAGTGGAGGTGCGCAAGTTCCACAAACCGGCCTGGTACAACCTGGCGCGCATGAACAACCGAACGCACCGCAAGGTGCTGGTGACCGACGGCAGGACCGGATTTACCGGCGGCGTAGGCATAGCCGGCGTATGGACCGGCGACGCGCAGGATCCGCAGCACTGGCGTGACACCCACTTCA
>CAZQJF010000095.1:0-6297 GCA_964593735.1 uncultured Streptomycetaceae bacterium
AAGACCTCAAAGCCGCCGAGCGCGACGAACTGGTCAAGCGGCATGGTTTTTCAGCGTATCGGCACCACGAGTAGGTGCTCCATGGCTGTCGGACTCAGTCCGGCTCAAACTGATTCGCGTAGTGCTGGCGCAATGCAGGATCCTGCTGCTCCTTGCGCAGGAAGCAGTTGCCGATGGCCAGCGTCTCGATCTCGCTGCCCATGAAACACCGGAAGGCGTCTTCCGGCGTGCACACAATCGGTTCACTTCGGACATTGAAGCTCGTATTGACCAGCACAGGGCAGCCGGTCAACGCCTTGAATCGGGACAGAAGGTCGTGAAAGCGCGGGTTTGTTTCGCTGTGCACCGTCTGGATCCGCGCCGAATAGTCGACGTGCGTCACCGCGGGAATCGTGGAGCGCGGGACGTTCAGTTTGTCGATCCCGAAGAGTCGTTTCTGCTCATCGCTCATCTCGATCCGGTGTCGTCTCGCGACATCCGCGACGAGCAGCATGTAAGGACTGTCGTCGTCGAGATCGAACCAGTCGGCGAGGTCCTCCCTGAGCACCGCGGGGGCGAACGGCCGGAAGGACTCCCGGTACTTCACCTTCAAGTTCAGCATCTTCTGCATCGTCGGCGAGCGCGGGTCGCCGAGGATCGAACGTGCGCCGAGCGCCCTGGGGCCGAATTCCATCTGCCCCTGGTGCCAGCCGAGCGCCTTGCCATCGGCAAGGGAGCCGGCCGCGAGGTCGATCAGGCGCCCGTCGGTTACGACCTCAAAACGCGCCCCCGCTGCCTGCAGCCGCGATTCGATCTCCGATTGCCCGTATGACGGGCCGAGGTAGCTTCCGGACATCCCATCGAGCGCCCCGTCGAGCAGGCGCGCGCCCCGCTTATACAGATGATGCGCAACCAGCGCCGCACCGACTGCACCGCCGGCATCTCCCGCCGCCGGCTGTATCCACAGCCGGTCGAAATACTTCTCGCGCAGCAGCTTTCCGTTGGCGACGCAATTTAGCGCCACGCCCCCGGCAAGGCACAGATTACGTTCGCCGCTCTGTTTCGCGATTCCCCTCGCGAGCTTGAGCACGACTTCCTCTGTGATCGCCTGGATCGACGCCGCCAGGTCCATCTCGCGCTGCGTGAGCAGGGTCTCGGACGGCCTCGGCGGTCCCCCGAACGCCTCGTCGAAGCGCGCGTTGGTCATCCTGAGCCCGGTGCAATAGTCGAAGTACTCCAGATTCAGCCGGAAGCTGCCGTCCTCCTTGATGTCGATCAGGTGCTGCTTGATGGCATCGACGAACCTGGGTTCGCCGTACGGCGCGAGACCCATCACCTTGTACTCCCCGGAGTTCACCTTGAAACCGGCGTAGTAGGTGAACGCCGAGTACAACAACCCGAGCGAGTGAGGGAAATGAATCTCCCGTGTTACCTCGAGCTTCGCCCCGTTTCCCATGGCGCAAGACGTTGTCGTCCACTCACCGACGCCGTCCATCGTGAGCACCGCCGCGCGCTCGAACGGCGACGGAAAGAACGCGCTGGCCGCATGACTCAGATGGTGCTCGGAGAAGAGTAGCCGCTTATCCCAGTCGACCGCCTCATCGAGGCGACGGAGCTGCTTGAGGAGCAGGCTCTTCTGGAAGAGCTTCTCCTTGATCCAGATGGGCAGCGCCATGCGAAAGGACTCAAATCCTTTCGGCGCGAACGCGAGGTAAGTTTCGAGCAGCCGTTCGAACTTGAGAAACGGCTTGTCGTAGAAGGCGACAAAGTCGATCTCGCCTGGCGAGATTCCACCGAGCTCCAGGCAGGCGCGGATCGCGTTCTCCGGAAAGCCCGGGTCATGTTTGCGCCGCGTGAACCGCTCTTCCTGCGCTGCCGCCACGATCCGACCGTCCACCGCCAGCGCCGCGGCGCTGTCGTGATAGTACGCGGAAAGACCGAGAATCCGCACTCGCGCCTAGAACAATGTATAGATGAAAGGCGCGACTGCCGAGCCTTGCGCAAGCACCAGCAGTCCACCAATTGCCACGGTGATCAGGATGATCGGCAGCAGCCAGAACTTCTTGCGCGCGCGCAAAAACATCCACAGTTCCTTGAGAAAGGACATGGGAACCTCAGAATTGGTTCGGAAAACTGTCCGGATCCGGTCCGGGCGGCCTGCGATCGATCCAATAGCTGTTGCCTGCCCGGTCATATTTTCGGCGCATGGGGTCCCAGCCGGAGCGCCGTTTCACCCATCCGAACGGCGTAATCACGAGGAAGAACAGTACGCCGAGCACGACCGGGCTGACGATCCGGTGGAGCACCTCCGCGAGCTTCATCCAGACCCGGTTCAGGGGTGCGAGCAGTCCCGGGGCAACCAACGTCACGACCAGTGTCAGCACGCTCGCGCCGAACCACCAGGGGTAGGTGCTCCCCTGCTTCCACAACGACCAGAGTCCGATCAAGCTGAATATGACCACGAACAGGCCACCGAAGGCGCGATTGGACGGAAGGGGCGTGACGCGATTCGACATGAGTAACCTCCCTGATGCGAAAGCCGTTCCGAGCACAAGCATCGCTCACAACGGCGCAATCCGAATGATACATTGCGGAATTGCCGCAAGCTACCGGGACACGAATTGATCTCGCGGGCGAGCACCCTTCTCACGCCGGGCGTGCGGCACCGGATTCGTAGTGCGAACCGGGAACGGATTGCCTCGTTGCCATCGTGTCCTCGCCAGCGCACCCACTCGCACATTGCTTAGTTCCACCGGCAACGTGATAATTGAGTCACGGGAAATGCGCTTGTCGGGTGACCGACCGGAAGGGCGTCGGCGCTCATTCGCGTGTGTCGGATGGCAAACCGGAAACGAGGAGGACGCAATGCAGGTAGTCGTATTGTGCGGCGGACGCGGTATGCGGGCTTACCCTTACACCGACCACATTCCCAAACCGATGATTCCCGTCTGCGGGTCTCCCATTCTGATGCACGTCATGCAGATTTACATCGATCAGGGGCATTCCGACTTCGTCCTTTCCGTCGGTTATCGAAAGGATGTCATATCGGATTATTTTCATCGCAAGGACCTGGGATGTCGAATCCGCTGCATCGATACGGGTGCCGACACCGATACGGGGGGGCGCATCCTGAATTGCCGGGACGCACTCGATGGAACCTTCATGGCCACGTATGCGGACGGACTCGCCGATGTGCCGATCGACGACCTCCTCAGCTTTCATCGATCGCACGGCGGCCTGGCAACGATCACCACCGTCCCGCTGATGTCGCAGTACGGAACGCTGGATCTGGATAGTGCCGGGCGTGTGTGTGCGTTTCGCGAGAAGCCGGTGCTCGACGGCCACTGGATCAACGCGGGCTTCTTCGTATTCGAACCGCAAGTGTTCGATTGCTGGCATGGCGCCAATCTTGAGCGGGAAGTATTTCCGTGGCTCTCCCGTGAAGGCCTCTTGTATGCATACCGTCATACGGGATTCTTCAAGTCCCTGGACAGCTACAAAGATCAGCTCGACATCGAGCAAATCGTCCAGCAAGGAGATGTGCCATGGCGCACACACGCCCGCAAGACCGCTCCAACGACGATCGCAAGTTCTGGGTCAATCGCAGTGTCTTCGTAACCGGCTGCAGCGGTTTCCTCGGCTCGTGGGTCGCTCGCGCGCTGCACGATCGAGGCGCAAAGGTCATTGGGCTGGTGCGCGATGTCGTGCCTGACTCGCTGATGGTCCGCTCCGGTCTGCACGAGAGGATCACTGTGGTTCGCGGCGCGCTGGAAGACTATTTCCTGGTCAATCGCACTCTCGCCGAGTACGAGGTGGAGATCGTATTTCACCTTGCCGCTCAAGCCATCGTCGGTGTTGCCAATCGGAACCCGCTGTCGACGTTCGAGAGCAATATACGCGGGACCTGGCACGTGCTGGAAGCGTGCCGCCAGAATCCGACGGTTCGGCGTGTGATCATGGCGTCCAGCGACAAGGCCTACGGCGACAACCAGCAACTGCCCTATCACGAGGACATGGCATTGCAGGGAACTCATCCCTATGATGTTTCGAAAAGCTGCGCCGATCTTATCGCTTCAACCTATTACCACACCTATGGCCTGCCGGTGGCCGTCACACGCTGCGGAAACCTGTTCGGAGGAGGCGATCTGAATTTCAATCGGATCGTACCGGGAACGATACGCTCGGTGATCCAGAATGAGCGGCCGGTCATTCGCAGCGATGGGAGCCCCCTGCGGGATTACATCTACGTGAACGATGCCGTGGAGGCATACCTGCTTCTGGCGCGTGCGCTGGATGACCCGGCATTGCACGGGCACGCATTCAACTTCGGCACGGCTCAGCCGTTCTCAGTACTGAACCTTACCCGCAAGATACTCGAGCTCATGGAACGCAGCGATCTGGAACCCATTGTACTGAATGAAGCCAAAGCCGAAATCCTGCATCAGTACCTGTCCTCCGAGAAGGCCGAGCGCCTGCTTGCGTGGAAGCCGGTGGCGTCCCTCGATGCGGGACTGACCGAGACCGTCGACTGGTACCGCACTTTTTTGGCCGAAGCGGATGGCCGCTGATCCCGCCGAATCCCGTTTCCCGACCGCTTTCGTCGGCATCCCCACCAAAGATCGGCCGCGGTACGTCCGCGAAGCAATCCAGAGCGTTCTGGCGCAGACCTATCCCCGAATCCGGGTGGTCGTCAGCGACAACCAGTCGGCGCCCGAGGTGTCGGCGGATATCGCGCGCTACGTCCGGGAGATCGAGGATCCACGCGTTTGCTATCACCTGCAGCCGGAAGACCGGGGCGAGTACGGACAAGGCCGTTTTCTGATCGACCAGTGCCGCGAGGACTACTTCGTCATCCTGCACGACGATGATCGGCTTGAACCCGAACACCTTGCGCTCGCCGTGAAGGTGATGGAGGCGGATCCGGAGCTGGCGTTTTTCAGCACCGGCCAACGGGTCATAGACGAACAGGGCAGACAACTGCCGCAGAGTACACAGGATTACAACCGGCGCGAGGGGCGCGAAAGCCTGTCCGAAGGACGCATCGACAACGCGCTTGCGTTGTTCATGCGTCATGGCGGCATATTTTCCATTTCCGGCACGGTCTTCCGCACCGCCGCCGTTCGCGAAGCCGGGTTAGTGGACCCCGATTGCGAAGGTCTGTACCCATTCGAGTACAACGTCTTCCTGCGCCAGGTGGAGCGCGGCGTCCCGGCTTACTACTCGCCCCGGCCACTTGTCGCCTACAGGCAGCATGCGGGCACGATGAGAAACTACGCCCGGCCCTTCTTTAACCGACGCATGATGCAGACATTGATAAAAATCCTCGAGCGCCGGCAATTCAGCGGGGAAGCCGAACGACTTCGTCGACGGCTGCTGGGGGCGGTGTGCCGGAATTACGCCTATATCATGTATTTCGCCGGGGAACGCAAGATCTGCTACCGCTTCCTCGCCCGCGCGCTCCGTCTTTATCCCCTCTCACTACGCAGCTGGCTGTACGCCGCGATCGCGGTCGTGCTGCCGTTTTTGATCCCCCGTTTTTGGGGGCCGCGTATCACCCTTGATCGATAGGTCCGTGCACCGCGTGCGCATCCTGCTCACTTCCAGTCAGGCCCACGCTACCCGCCGCCCGCAGCTCGCTTCTCGCCGCGCTGCCGTTTCACGAGGACGCCGACGAACCCCGCCACCGCTTCTCCCGCGATCGCATAGCCGGCCTCGTTCGGATGCTTGTCGAGCAGCGAAGCCGTCAGCGCCCCTGCACGTTGTCCCCTGTAGAACGGCAGGAGATCGATAGACGGAATGCCGTGCGCCTCCAGCCATTCGGCAAGCGCCTTGAATTCTCCGCTCGCCGGATGGTTCTCGAACGGCAGCATGGTGGGAAACAGCGCAAAAGCGAGAACCACCTCGCGTCGGTCGAGCTCGCGTTTCAACCCAAGCAGCCTTGCCCGGAGGGCCTGCCACGTTTTTCCGTCCGACCTGATCTCCTCCTCTTCGGAGTACGTGACGCCCGCCGTCGATCCGAAGGTTCCGCGCAGGAAAGCGGCGCCGTAGGGAATAATCAGTCGCGCCAGGTATGACTGCTTCAGTGCTGCCAGCTTGGCGCGATGCAGCCAACCCGGCGCACCTTGACCCCGCGACCCGGTGCCCGCCACCGCGTCATCCGGACTTTCCAGAATGTCGCCGGTGTGAAAAGTGATCACGACGATATCGGGGTCGTAATCGAAGCCTCGATTCTCGAGCAAAGTCATGATCTGCCTCAGATCCTGGCCGGGAACGCCAAAATTGAGCACTTCGCAACACAAACCGCTCGCATTCAGCTTT
>CAZQJF010000095.1:6397-7517 GCA_964593735.1 uncultured Streptomycetaceae bacterium
TCCAACAGCCGTAACGCAACCTCGAAGGCGATCGACACTACCAGGACTGCGGCAAGCACGAGCAGGCCATTCGCGATCAAACTTTTTCTTCCTGAGAATGACAAGTTACTTTCCTTCCTTTGGCTGCGATGCCATTCCAGTCGATTGGTATGATACTGGCTTAGTGGCAGACTTCTGCGTAAACGGCCTTTAGCCGTTCGAAGAACGTGCTTTCGCCACACTCCGACCCGATGTAGGCGCGCGCCGCAAGTCCCAGGCGGCGAGCCAGGTCGGGATGCTCCCACAACTGTCGGATCTTCTCGGAGAGCTCTACCGCATCGCCGGGCTCGAACAGCAGACCGGTAAGTCCATCCTGCACGAATTCCGGCAGTCCACCGATACGCGAAGCTATTACGGGTATTCCATGGCTCATCGCCTCGCCGATCACGAGGGGAAAGGTTTCAAACCATACGCTGGGAACCACCAGCACCCTTGCTCCACGGTAGAACTCCATGAGTTCGGCACGCGAACGGGTGTGCACCAGCTCCACGTTCGATAGTCCGTCTGCGAGACGCAGTTCCGCGCTGTCCCCGGCCAGACGAAAGGGAAGTCCGGTCCGTCGCGCTGCGTCCATCAGCGTGGATATGCCCTTCTCGGCTGCGAAGCGCCCTGCGTAAGCGATATATCCGCCACAGCCAGGGTCCGCGGCCGACTCCGACATCGGGAACGAGAACGGAATAGTGCGTATCCGATCGGGCGGAATTCCGGCGTGGTCGGCCAGCCAGCGGGAGGAAAACCGGGTGGGCGTCACGAACCGGCTGACATGGTCTCTGTACAGTTCAAACTGACGCGCGACCGCGTGACGCAATGAATAAGCGACGCTCTCCCCAAGGCGGCCTCGACAGTTGCGTATCACTCCCCAGTGCTCTCCCCTGTCGGGGCAGCGCGTGCACAACGCGCCATTCCAGAGCTGGGTGCCTACCGGGCAGGTAAGCATGTAGTCATAGATTGACATTACCACCGGGATACCGCGCCGGTGCGCGACGCGAAGTACCCACGGCGACATGAGCGGGTACAGCTTGTGGGCGTGAACGACGTCGGGCTCGAACGAGGACAGCATCTCCCCGATTCTGCGGACCGG
>CAZQJF010000095.1:7617-9100 GCA_964593735.1 uncultured Streptomycetaceae bacterium
TCGACAACCCGGTACCCATACCCTTCCATCCACTAAAGCTCTTGCTGCGGTTTCTGCCGCCCGATCAGGTGTTCGATCTGATCGCAGTCGTGCATTTTGCGCTCGCGTTCCTGGCGATGAGCCTTTACCTGCGCTCGCTCGGCCTCGTCGCGCCGGCCGTCCTGTTTGGTGCATTGTGCTGGACGTTTTGCGCCTTCTTCGTGCTGAATTACGTGCATGAGCGGGTGATTGGCGCCTATGGATTGTTGCCGCTGAACCTCATGCTGGCCGAACGCGTCTATACGAGGCCTGATGCGAGGACGGCCTGCTCGTTCGGCCTGGTTCTGGGACTAAGTCTGTTGATCTCGGACCCGACGGCCATTCTGGTCTACTTGCTTGTCTTCGCGTCCCGGCTTTTCGGGTTCTGGTTGTTCGAATCCGCCGGAATCGAGCGCGCGCGCCTGCAATGGCTCGGTGCCGCCGGCGTCATTGCATTTGGCGTTGCCGCTCCCAATCTTCTTTCATCGATCGAAGGACTCGTCACCAACGTGCGCGTCTTCGAATACCATGAAAAGTACGGCATGACTGCGGGGCTGGTTACGTCCGCAGGCGCCTACGCAGGGCTCGCGCTGAGCACGATCCATCCCTATTTGCTTGGCTCCCGCGACAGTCTGGATCTGCTGAAACTCGTCGGCCAGACGCTCACGATGACTCCTTTCTCCGGCAGCTTTACGCTCCTGGTAGCTGTGCTCGCTGTGCGGCATCTGTGGGACGACCAGCGGATGCGATGGCTCTTGCTGTTGTTCGCCGTGGGCCTCGTTCTCCTTGTGCCCGCGATCACCCAGGTCTGGTCCACGCGCAACGTGATACTGCTGACGTTCGTCCTCGTAGTCGGCGGCGGTCTCGGTATGCATCGAATGTACACCGCCCCTCCGGAGGATTTGAGACGCTCCGCGCGGCTAGTGGTCGCATTTGCAGTAGCCACCTGGCTGGCGTTTCTGTTGCGCGAAGGGATATTGCTGTTCTACGGGGACACGCTGGTGACGGTAATCCGGCAGGGCATCGAATCGCGGCTTCCCGGCTACCTGCTCGAGCGCTACGCGCAATGGAATGCCGAGCGGGCGGATCGCTTCCTTGCACTGCAGCACCTGGCCAGCCTTCCCAATATCCTGTTTCTGGTCGCACTGGCAATTCTTGCAACTGCGTGGCACCGCTACGCTTCGACCGGACGTCCGCATTGGCGAGCGGTCACGTTCGCCGTGGTCCTTGCGCCCTCGTTCTTTTTCATGCTCGACAACGTGCACGTAGTCGATACCCAACAGTACCCCGTGCCCGGGAGGCCCGAATACCTCGCGCTTCGCGGTCAGGACCCGGGCCCCCCGCGCATTGCGATTCCGCGTGAGGATCTCAACGATCGCCTGCTCATGCCAGCCCTTCTGCCCCAATTGTTCCATCTGGGACAGGTGCAGGGCTATGGGTCTCTATATTCCCTGGGGCCGGAAGT
>CAZQJF010000096.1:0-9097 GCA_964593735.1 uncultured Streptomycetaceae bacterium
CTGGAGCTGCTTGAGCAACTTCACTGCCTCGGCACGATCGGCGAAGTCCTGATTCCCCCGCAACAACTGCTCCAGCTCCGTGCGGGCGCGTGCGTTGTCACCGGTCTTTGAGTATGCCCTGGCGAGGTGGTACCGAATCAGCTGCGAATCGGGAGCGCGCATCCTCGCCTCATCGAGGAGTTCGATTGCGCGATTCGCCTTTCCCGCATCGACCAGCAAACGACCCAGGTTGTGAAGCACGGCCGGATCGTTCGGCGCAATCTTGAACGCAGTTTCCGCCACATCGAGTGCTCGAGGGTCGTTCATGCGTTCGTATACCCAGCCGAGATTGTGGAGTACGGCAATCTTGTTCGGCTCGCTCTTCAACACCAGCAGGTATTGCTCGGCAGCGACCCGGAAGTCCTGACTCCGAATCGCCGCATCCGCGACGACATAGCGGACCCGAACGTCATTCGGGTTGCGTTCCAGCCAGTCAGCAGCAAGCGCATCGGCCGCAGCCTTCTTGCCGGCAGCCCGCAATGCGCCATGCAACTTGATCAGGAGGGTACGCGACTTCTCGATTGCGAAGGCGGCCTCATATGCCCGCACCGCCTGGTCGTAGCGCTTTTCAGTCATCGCTGCGTCGCCTTCGATGACAGCGCCCAACGGGGATTTCGGCAGCCTTTTCTGGGCGTCGCTGACGACTTTCCTGGCATCGGCGACCTTACCCATGCGCAATTGCAATGCAGCGAGGGCATACAGCGCTTTCGGGAAATCGGGCCGCAAGCCCAGCGCTTTAGTGAGTGCCCGTTCGGCGGCCGTCAGCTTGCCGTCCTCCGATAGCGCCCCGCTCAATCCGTAGTGCGCTTCCGCCGAGTTGGGGTAGCGGAAAACGAGCGTCTGATAGGTTTCCAACGCCTGCGAACGCTGTCCCAGGCGCAATTGGGAATAAGCGAGGATATTGAGAGCTTCCGCGTCTTCGGGCTGGACAGTGAGCGCGTCGCGCGCTGACGTCGACGCATTGGCATAGTCGCCTTGCGCGAAGTGCAGCCTTCCCAGGGTCATGGAAGGCGCAAACGCCTTGGGCTGGGTGATTTTGGCACGCTGCGCCCAGCGCAGTGCTTCGGCACGGTTGTTGTTGGCCACGGCGAGATCTGCCAGCGCGAGCATTGCGGGGACGTCGTCCTTGTCGACCTTGAGAATGTTCTCGAAGCGACTGCGCGCTTCCACCGGATTGTTGTCACGCGCGTCGAGTTGCGCGAGGTTCATGGTAGCCGCGATATGCCGCGGTTGGATCGCGAGCGCGTGCTCGAACGCCTTACGCGCCCCCGCGACATCGCCTTTTCCAAACAGGACCGCACCTTTCAAGTTGAAGGTGACCGGGTCCCGAGGGCGCTTTTCCTCCAACCGCGAGACGGCTGCGAGCGCCTTATCGTACAGGCGCATGGACAGCAGGCCTCGCACCAGGAAGGTATCTGCAGTCTCGTCCCCCAACCCGGCGGCGGCCTCCAGGTCGGCCAGGGCCCGTTCCGTATCCCCCGCGGCAAGCCGCGCCATGCCCAGGCCGGAACGGACCCGGGCATCCTTCGGGCTCCCGATCGCGGCCAGCTCAAAATACTTGCGCGCCGCGGCAGGTTCCTTGTTCTGGAGCTTGGCTTCGGCGAACAGAACCAGGATGGACGGATCGTTCGGCGCGGCTTTGAGCGCAGGCTCCAGAACCTGGATCGCGTCTCGCGCCTTGCCGCGCTTCAGCAGCACTGTGGCGTGCGCTCTTCGCAGGTAAGCACTTCCCGGAGCCCTCTCCACCGCGTTGCGCAGCAGTTTTTCCGCCTCTTCGTTCGCTCCAGCCGCGTAGGCGATCAATCCCGCCAGCGCCATGGCCGCCAGATGGTTGGGCAACGCTTTCTGGACTTTTTGAACCGCGACGTTGGCGGCGACCAGGTTGTTGCCATGGAATTCCAGCAAAGCGAGCAGGTAGTTGCCAACCGGACTGTCAGGCGCCACCTGGAGGATGGCTTCCACGCGCTTTCTCGCCTGATCGAGATTTCCCGCCGCGAGGTACATCGAAGCCAGATTGAGATTGGCGGCGATGCCCTTGGGATTGAGTGCAAGCGCCTTCTGGTAGGCGGCCAGGGCTGCCTCACTAAAGCCCGCCGCGCGGTCGAGGTCGCCTCTGATAAGCCAGGCATCGACGCTGGCGGGATCTGCCGCAAGAACGCGGATCACGGTCGCCCGGGCGCCCGTGGGGTCGCCGCTCAGCATAGCCAGGCGAACCTCTCCGAGCAGCGCCGGCGCGAATTCGGGCCTGCGGCTCAAAGCTTCCTGGAACGACTTTGCCGCATCCTGGGCCCGCCCAATAGAAATCTGGGAATGCCCTCTGAGACTGAGCACCTCCGGCTGCAGCGCCGCTTCTCCGTAGTCGCTGGTGCGGGTGGCGTCGAGGACCTTCTCGAATTCGTCCTGCTCGAACAAGGCCTGGGCGAGCAGTGGGAGCACCACCTTTGGATCGTACTTCGCTCTAAGCGCTTCACGAAAATGATGCTCTGCGCCGCGGGGTTCGCCGCTTTGCTTGAAGGCCATCCCGACCAGAAACCGGGCCTCACCGTGCTGGGGGTCCCGTTGCAAAACATTTCGCAACTCAACGATGGCGGCCTGGTGGTCGCCTCTCTGTTGATGTTGTTTGGCCTTCGCGATCAGGCTATCGAGTGGCGGTGGAGACTCCGTGCATGCCGCTAGCAGCGCAAGACCGACGGTGCCGATCAAGACAAGGTGCCGGAAACGTTCCATCTGGAATGGGGCGTAGGTGCCAAACCGTAAAGTGTAACGGAAAGCCGGGTCGCTATCGGACCGGACGAGCGTGGGAGCCGGCGCGGGACGCCTACAACCTGGCCGAATGGCCAGAGGCGGCGAATGCAAGGAAGTGGAAAAGCAAAAGCCCAGGCTTTCGCCCGGGCTTCTTGTCGACGATCCCGTAGGAGGGTCCGTCGAGGGTCAGTGCAACAGGACCACGACGCTCTTACGCGGGCAACACCCGATCGCGTCTGCTACCGGTTGTGCGACGCACAGCAACCAGCGCGACCAAACCGAGCCCGAGCAATAGCGCGGTCGCAGGCGTAGGGGTCTGCCCCGGCAGTCCCGGTGGGCGGGTCGACCATTCATCGCCCGCGTCGAGCCTGCCCGGCCGCTGCACGCGAAGAGGTGCAGCCGGCCGGTGACGGGATGCGTCCCGTGTCGTTCGGCCCTCTCCCGCTTGCGCGGCACGATGCCGTCCTTGCGCCGTATTCTCGTCTGGCGACTCGGTATTGCTCCACCCGGAGTCGCTCGCCTCACGAGGGCGTTGCCGTCCAAGCGCCGTATTCGTGTCCGGCGACTCGGTATTCCTCCGCTCGGAGTTGCTCGCCTCGCCAGGGTCGTGAAGCCCGTTCCATGCCACGAACAGCTTGAACGCGTCGAGCGAAATTCTAGCGTTGGCGCCGCCCGGCTTGCTCACGTCAAGCAGGAATCCGAAGGATTGCTTGCAGTTGGCGCCGGTACCGCCGCCATCACAAACCGTCACTTTGGGAATATCGCCCGCTGCTGTAGTGTCGTAGCCCGCCGTGCTTATGCCATCGGAATTGGTGCCGCCATTGCCGTCCTCCTGGATGCGGACGAAGGACTGGAGCACGCCGTTGAAGCCTTGACCCGGTTCGCCATCGGCGACCGGCACGCGGAACAATCCTCCGCTCAACACGTCGGCGAGCGCCTGCGTGCTCGAAGGCGGTTTCGTCAGGTCGAAAAAGCAGGAGGTGATAGTGCCGGGATTCTCAGGGGCGCACGACGTTGACGGCTCAGTGGCGGCGCTTGCAACACCACACAAGCCCAAGCATGCAACCAACGCCGATACCCGGTGACACAGCCGAGGTCCATTGTTCATGACGAGCCCTTCCCTTGTTCGGCCACCCAAAGAAGATGGCCAGTCGTGTTGCCCCCCGGCATCGCGAATTCGTTCATCCTATCCTAGACAGCCCGCGATGCAAAGCAAATTAAAGAACGAGCCGGCCAACCTGGCATCCCCCTTGTGCGTCTTACCAGCCCATCCGAGTGCAGGGTGTTGATCAGTAGGCGTTTTCTCTTACGGATGCGGTTCAGCACAACGTCATTTCGACATAACTGAGGCGGGTTCGTTCCGCATTGTTCTCCCGTGCCGCCGACGACGGTGGGATACAGGGACGGATCTGGGACGCAAACCATTGATCTTAATTTAGAACCGCGCGGGATCGAGCGCGATGACGCTGCCCGCGCCGCGCGTCACCTCGCGCGCGAGCGGCAGCGCCTGGGGCAGCACGTGCTCGGCGTAGAAGCGCGCCGTCGCAAGCTTGGCCTCGAGAAAATCGCGGTCGGCTGCCGGGTCCTCGAGCCTGGCCTGCGCGACGAGCGCCGCTCGCGCCATCATCCAGCCGCCCGCCACCGTGCCGAAGAGCTTGAGATACGGCACGGCCACGCCTGAGGCTGCCTTCGCATCCTTCGGATAGGTCTCGACCAGCCAGCGGGTCGAAGTTTCGAGATTGTCTACCGCCTCTTTGAGATTGGCGCGCAAAGAAGCGACTGTCTCTCCTCTCGCGGCCAGGTGCGCGTCAACCTCCCGCATGGCCTCGATCACGGCCGTCGCGGTCGCGCCTTTCTCGAACGCGACCTTGCGGCCGACGAGATCGTTCGCCTGTATTCCGGTCGTGCCCTCGTAGATCGTGGTGATGCGCGCATCCCGCAGGTACTGCGCCGCGCCGGTTTCCTCGATGAAACCCATGCCGCCGTGGACCTGTATCCCGGTGGAGGCGATCTCCACCCCCTGCTCCGTGCACCACCCCTTGACGACGGGCGTAAGCAGATCGAGCAGCCCCTGGCTGCGCCGCTTTTCCGCCGGATCGGGATGGCGCTTCGCCTTGTCGAGGGTGGCCGCCGTGAAATAAGCGAGCGCGCGCATCGCCTCCGTCTGCGCGCGCATGCTCATCAGCATCCGGCGCACGTCGGGATGGTGGATGATCGTCACGCGGTCGCCGCTGCGCTGCCCGATCTCGCGGCCCTGCACGCGGGTCTTCGCGTACTCGAGCGCGTGCTGGTACGCCCGCTCGCCGATCGCCACGCCCTCCACGCCCACCGACAGCCGCGCGTGGTTCATCATGGTGAACATGTATTCGAGGCCGTGATTCTCCTCGCCGACGAGGTATCCGATTGCGCCCTTCCTGTCCCCGTAGGCGAGCACGCAGGTCGGGCTGGCGTGTATGCCCATCTTGTGCTCGATCGAAACGCACCGGACGTCGTTGGGCTCGCCCGGCGCGCCGTCGGGCCCGAGCAGATATTTGGGCACGATGAACAAAGATATGCCCTTCACCCCCTCCGGGGCATCCGGGGTGCGCGCGAGCACGAGATGCACGATGTTCTCCGCCATGTCGTGCTCGCCCCAGGTAATGAAGATCTTGGTGCCCTGGATGCGGTAATAGTCGCCTTCGCGCACTGCGCGCGTGCGCACGGCCGAGAGATCGGAACCCGCCTGCGGCTCGGTCAGGTTCATGGTGCCGGACCATACTCCCGAGGTGAGTTTCGGCACCCAGGTCTTGCGCTGATCCGGCGAGGCGTGCACCTTGAGCGCTTCGAGCACACCCGAGGTGAGCATGGGCGCGAGGCAGAACGCGAGGTTTGCGCTCTTCCAGATTTCCTGCACCGGCGTCGCGATGATGTGCGGCAGCCCCTGCCCGCCGTACTCGGGCATCCCGGCAAGACCGTTCCATCCGGCATCCGTGAACTTCTTGTAAGCTTCCTTGAAGCCTTTCGGCGTGGTGACCTTGCCGTCGGCGAGCCTGCTTCCCTGCTGGTCGCCTGTGCGGTTCAGCGGGTCGAGCACTTCCTGCGCGAACTTCGCCGCTTCGCCCAGGACCGCCTCGGCGAGCTCCGCGTTCACGTCCGCGTGACCCGGTAACGCCGACACCTCGTCGAGGCCAGCGAGCTCCTTGATCACGAATTGAATGTCTTTGAGCGGCGCAATGTAAGTGGACATGAGGATCCGGGATCAGTAAAGCACTATGAGCAATGGCTGGCGCACGCTATGCCCGCGAGGCAGGCATAGGACGCTTTCCGGTTCATCCCCCCTGCGTGTCGCGTCGACCGCCCGTCCGGGTCTACAGTCTCGCCTTCACAGCTCCCTGGTGAATTCCGGAACTGCCTTGAACAAGTCATCGACCAGCCAGTAATCGGCGATGGCGAAGATCGGCGCTTCGGGGTCCTTGTTGATGGCAACGATCACCTTGCTGTCCTTCATGCCGGCGAGATGCTGGATCGCCCCTGAGATGCCTACGGCGATGTAGAGGTCGGGCGCGACGATCTTGCCGGTCTGGCCGACCTGAAATTCGTTGGGCTTGAACCCCGAGTCCACTGCGGCGCGCGAGGCGCCCACGGCGGCTCCAAGCTTGTCCGCGAGCGCTTCGATGATCTGGAAGTTTTCCGCGCTGCCCATACCGCGGCCGCCGGAAACGATGATGCGCGCTGCGGCCAGCTCGGGGCGCTCGGATTTCGTGACCTCCTGCCCGTTGAATTTCGACAGGTCGCTCACCGGGCCCGCGGCCAGCGTCTCGACCGGCGCAGCGCCGGCACCCTCCCCGGCCGGGTCGAACGCCGTCGCCCGCACCGTCACCACCTTGATCTTGTCGCTCGATTGCACGGTCACGAGCACGTTGCCGGCATAGATCGGCCGCACGAAAGTGTCGGGCGACTGAACCGCGCTCACGTCCGAGATCTGCTGCACGTCGAGCAATGCGGCTACGCGCGGCATGAAGTTTTTCCCGAAACCGGTCGCCGCCGCCGCGATGTGAGTGTAATTCACCGCGAGCGGCACTATCAGCGCGGCAAGATTCTCCGCAACGAAGCCTTCATAGTGCGGCGCATCGCAGTGCAGGACTTTCTTCACCCCCGCCACTTTCGCCGCGGCCTGCGCCGCCCCGGCGCACTGGTGCCCCACGACCAGGATGTCGACGTCGCCACCCATCTTGCCGGCAGCGGTCACCGTGTTGGTGACCCCCGGCTTCAATACCTTTCCATCGTGTTCTGCTATCACCAGGACTGACATTTGCTCTTCCGTTGTGTGGTTTTGCCTGCCCAGTCACGAGTCACTGGTCACCGGTCACTGGTTCTAAATGATCTTCGCTTCGCTCTTCAACTTGGAAATCAGCTCTTTCACGTCCGCGACCTTGACGCCGGCGCCCCGCTTGGACGGTTCTTCGACCTTCAGCGTTTTCAGGCGCGGCGCGATGTCCACCCCCAGCGCGTCGGGCTTGACGACCTCGAGCGGCTTCTTCTTCGCCTTCATGATGTTGGGCAGCGTGACGTAGCGCGGCTCGTTCAACCGCAGGTCGGTGGTTACGACAGCCGGCAGCTTCAGCACCAGCTTCTCCAGCCCGCCGTCTATCTCGCGGGTCACGTCGGCGTATTCCCCGCTGATTTCGAGCTTGGAAATGAACGCCGCCTGCGGCCAGTTGAGCAGCGCCGCCAGCATCTGACCGCACTGGTTGGAATCGTCGTCGATTGCCTGCTTGCCCATGATCACGAGCGTGGGCTGCTCCTTGGCGATAATGGCTTTGAGCAGTTTCGCCACTGCGAGCGGCTGGATTTCCGCGTCCGTCTCCACCAGTATTCCGCGGTCGGCGCCCATCGCCATCGCGGTGCGCAGAGTCTCCTGGCACTGCGGCAAGCCGATCGAGACCGCGACGATTTCCGTGACGACGCCGGCCTCCTTCATGCGCACCGCCTGCTCCATCGCGATCTCGCAGAATGGATTCATCGCCATCTTGACGTTGGCGGTCTCCACGCCACTGCCGTCGGACTTGACGCGCACTTTCACATAAGGGTCGATCACGCGCTTGACGGTAACCAGGCACTTCATCGATGTCTCTGATATTGAAAAGGAAGGGGTCGCCATTTTACCGCACGGGGGCGGCTCTACAAGCGGCTGACCACACTGTGGCCGGATCCCGCCGCGCTCATCACAGGCTATCGCGCCGGCGTTTCCGGATCCTCCCTGCTTACGCTGTCGCGGATGGCAGCAGTCACTTCGGCCTGCATGACCGCCACCGTATCGGCCGGAACGCGCTTCGGCAAATCCCGGGAGGGCCCCGCGTTGCTGACGTAGACGCGCCCGCCTTTTTCGGAGAGCTCGATGACGAAAGTGGCGGGAAAGTCCTCGACGAAGGTAAACACCTGCGCCATAAGCGCCCCGTCATCGCGCGCAACTCGCAGCCTCCAAATCCGCGTACTCTGGGGGTCCGCCTGCCCCGGCCGGCCCGCAGGTACCGGATAGGACTCCTGCACACGATATGCCCCGGTCGCGGTGAGCTTGTCCCTCAAGCGCTTCACGGTTTCGTCGAATGCATAGAGGCTGCGAATCAATTCGGTCGGGGGCAGGTCCATAGCGGACGGGGCCAGCGGCGTCACGGCCGAACGGATGAATGCATTCATTTCCTGCTGCAATTGCAGGCGGAGCTCGAGTGAGGCCGTCCCCAGAGTCGTGCTTTGATCGCGTAGCGGCAAGCCCCTTACCACCACTTTCTCCTTGACCTGAAGTATGCGAATTCGCGGCGGACGTTGCTGCCGATCCTGCTGCGGCGAATAGAGGATCTCGACGAAGTACGAAGCGCCGGCCACAGTCGGATCTTGCATTGGGTCATCTGGCGCAGGAGAACGACCGTGGATCCTCATTTCCACGAACGCAGCCCTTCCCGGATCCAGGTGCTCGGTTGGCACCTTGCCGTAGAAGGAGAGAAGCGGCTTGACATAGCCGCCGTGCTTCCTGATGGCGCTCACCAGCCGCCACAGCGTTTCCTCGAACGCCATGGGGCTCTCGAGCTGCAGCGGCCGCTCGAACGCGACGCCGGCCGAGCTTGCCGACCGCGCCGGAATGAGCGCCATGCGCAGGAATTCCCGGTCGCGCTTCAGGTACTCGTCGTGGCGCTCAACCTTGATCCATGACGATTCCAGGGTGGCCTCGTTCCTGCCTTCCCGCCATCCCCCGCTCGTAACGCCCGGACCGCACGCAACGTGGTTCACGCCCAAGGTCCGGCGATACAGCCGATCCAGCACGCCCACGCCAAGCAGC
>CAZQJF010000097.1:0-3323 GCA_964593735.1 uncultured Streptomycetaceae bacterium
AGCGGATTGGGCTGCGCATCGCGCGGTGGTGGAAGCGCACCGGCCGTTCCACGACTTGGAGCTGAGCCGGGAAGCGGAGGACGGCACGCCGCACTGGGTCAGCATCAGCGGCGAGCCGATTTTCGATGCGGGCGGCGTGTTCAAGGGCTATCGCGGCATCGGCAAGGACATTACGGCGCGCAAGCGCGAGGAGAAGCTGCTCGCGCTCGAGCACGCGGTGACGCGCAGCCTGGCCGAGGCGGAAAGCGCTTCTTCCGCGCTCAAGGCCGTGCTCCAGGCCATTTGCGAGTCCGAAGGCTGGGAATGCGGCCGTTACCAGCGCGTGGACGAGCACGCCGGTGTCCTGCGCTTCAGGGAATACTGGAGCGTGTCAGGGAACCCCGGGGTCGACGAGTTCATCGCCGGAAAACGCGGCGCGACGTTCCGTCCGGGTGAAGGCCTCGCCGGGAAGGTGTGGCAATCGGGGCAGCCGTTGTGGGCCGTCGATACCATTACAGACGATCGGTCGGTGGAATCCGCGGTAAACCTCAGGACCGGCATGCACGGCGCGTTCCTGTTCCCGATCGTCGCGGGGGGAAAGCCCCTCGGCGTCATGTCGTTCAACAGCCGCAAGGTGCGCGATCCGGACGAACGGCTGCTGCGGGCGGTGCACGCCATCGGCAGCCAGGTCGGGCAGTTCATCCAGCGCAAGGAAGCCGACGAGAGAGTCAGCAACCAGGCCCTGCAGCAGCGCCTGATCGCGGAGTTCGGCCAGCAGGCGCTCGGGAGCTCGGAGCTGGCGGAGGTACTGGACCGCGCCGCCGAACTCGTTTCGCTCACCCTGAAAGCCGACTATTGCAGCGTGCTCGAGCTGGTGCCCGATCAGCAGCACCTCGTCTACCGCGCGGTTACCGGCTGGCCGCCGGAGTGGGTCGGGCGGCGGGTCATACCCGCGGGGCCGGGAAGCCGGCTCGCCCGCGTCCTGGAGGCCCGGGAGCCGCTGATTACCGAAAACTATGCCGACGAAGGCGAGTTTTCACCCTCGCTCGCGCAAGCGTACGGCATCCGCAGCGCCGCGCAGGTGCCGGTGTTCGGCCCGCGGGACGCATTCGGCGTGCTGAGCGCGTACACCCTGCAGGAGCGGCGCTTCACGGAGGAGGACGTGAGCTTCGTGCGCAGCGTGGCCAACATCCTCGCCATCGCCATCGAGCGCAAGAACGCCGAGGACAAGCTCTCGCACCTGGCGCAATTCGACACCGTGACCGCCCTGCCCAACCGGCACCTGCTCATCGACCGGCTGGGGCAGGCGATCACCCAGGCGCGGCGCGGCAATTGGCTGGGCGGCATCCTGTTCGTGGACCTGGACCGCTTCAAGGCGGTGAACGACACCTACGGCCATGCCGTCGGAGACAAATTGCTGCGCGAAGTGGCGGCGCGGCTGAAGTCTTGCGTGCGCAGCGGCGACACCGTCGCGCGGCTCTCCGGCGACGAGTTCGCGGTAGTGCTCACCACCCTCGCAAAAGGCGACGACGCCGGCCTGGTCGCGCAGAAAGTGGTGACCGCGCTGGCGGCGCCGTTCGCGCTCGACGGGCACCAGACCTACATCTCGGCGAGCGTCGGAATCGCCCTCTTTCCCGCGGACGGCGGCGAGCCCGACACGCTGCTCAAGAACGCCGACACCGCGATGTACCGCGCCAAGGAGCAGGGGCGCAACTGCTACCAGTTCTACCTGCCCCAGATGAACGATCGCCTGATGGAGCGCCTGCAGCTCGAGGCGAGGCTGCGCGGCGCGCTGGACCGGCGGGAATTCGTGCTGCACTTCCAGCCCAAGGTGCGGCTCGACACGGGCGTGATCAGCGGATTCGAAGCGCTGCTGCGCTGGAAGCAGGATGGAAAGCTCGTCCCGCCGGCGGAATTCATCCCTATCCTGGAAGAGACCGGGCTCATCGTGCCGGTCGGCGAATGGGTGCTGCGCAGCGTGTGCGAGCAGCTCAAGCAGTGGAAGGAACGCGGCATCGCCCCGCGGCCCATCGCCGTGAATCTTTCGACCAGGCAGTTCCAGCACAAGTATCTCGTGATCATGGTGCAGCAGATACTGCGCGAGACCGATGTCTCCCCGGACCTGCTCGAGCTCGAGCTCACCGAGTCGCTCCTCATGAGCGATGCGGAGGAGGCGGTGCAGATGCTGCGCGAGCTCAAGGCCCTGGGCGTGCGCCTCTCGGTCGACGATTTCGGCACCGGCTACTCCAGCCTGGCGTATCTGAAGCGCTTCCCGCTCGATACGCTCAAGATCGACCGCGCTTTCATCCGCGAAGTCGTGAGCAATCCGGACGACGCGACGCTCACGATCGCCATCATCAACCTCGCCCACAGCATGCGGCTCAAGGTAGTGGCCGAAGGCGTGGAAACCCAGGGGCAATTGAATTTCCTGCGACTGCACGGCTGCGACGAGATGCAGGGCTATTTTTTCGCGCGCCCGCTCGAGGCGGAAGCCAGCACGCAGGCGCTCGTCGAAGACCGCCGCCTGCCGAAGCCCGAGACCCGGAGGACCGACGGCGTACCCGCGCTGCTGCTGGTGGACGACAGCGAGGAAGACCTCGCGCTGCTCGAGCGAGCACTCTCTTCCGACGACTTCCACATTATCACCGCGAAGGGCGTCACGGCCGGCTTCGAGATGCTCGCCCGCCACGGCGCCGATGTCGTCATCAGCGATTACCACATGCCGGGGATGAACGGGGTGGACTTCCTCACCAACGTGAGAAAGCTCTACCCGAACGCGGTGCGCGTGGTTACAACGGGCGGCTACGACGCGCCCACGCTCACGAGTGCGGTCAACGACGCCGGCATCCACAAGTTCCTTTCCAAGAACTGGGATCCGGAGCGATTGCGCGCCGAGGTGCGCGAAGCGTTCGGGCAGCGGTCTTCCGGAAAAAGCGTGACTGATGAGGCGTGACTAGGGTTTTTAGCGTGCGCCCCTAGGGTTTTGACCCGATACGCAACGGCGCCCCTGCCGCGTATTCTATTGCCATGTGATGCACGCAACGAAACAAAGAGAAACAGGCGGCGTTCAGGGATTCTGATCAAGGCAAGGCGAGGGGAAGCAGGGACGGTAGCAGGAGGGGGTAGCAGGGAGGGAGAGCGTGGCGGCGTTAGCTGCCACGCTTTTTTTTCGCTATTCTCGAATCGCCGTTCATGATTCGTCACGTCCCGGATCACGGGATACTCCCCCGATGCTCCTCCAACCATTTGAGACGCCCTATCTATTGGATACTACGAAACCGGATGACAATCCGGTCTCGCCGATCTGTTCCCTGATTGGATTCGCGCGTCGGTTTCACTTCTCA
>CAZQJF010000097.1:3423-8956 GCA_964593735.1 uncultured Streptomycetaceae bacterium
ACTTCTCAATTGTCAGACTGCGATGCCGGCAAAGTTTGGGGCCTGTTTTCCGTGCTTTCCGTGTGTTTCCGTGGCTGCATTGTCCTCGATGCGCGACAGCGCATCACTCAGTAATGCGCGGCGCGAGGATTCGCGGCGCGCATTACTCAAATCCGCGGCGCCGACTCGTTCAGCGTCAGCCAGTACGCCGCCAGCAGGCGCACGGCTTCAAAGAGTTCATCGGCGTTGGCGGGCTTCCTGACGTAGCTGTTGGCGCCTTCCTCGTAGGCGCGCCGGATGTCCTCGCCTTGCGTGGAGGCGCTGAAGATCACGACCGGCAGCGAGTGGATCGCGTAGTCGGCGCGTATGCAGCGCAGCAGCTCGAGCCCATCCCCGCTGGGCAGGCTGAGATCCAGAAAGACGACACAGGGCCGGGCCGCCGGGCCTTTCTCCGACCGGGCGCCAGCCGGAATCAAGTGGCCCACGGCTTCGCCGGCATTTCGCGCCACGACGATTTCGGCCGCGATATTGCTTTCATGAAGCGCCCGCATCATGAGTTCTTCACAATTCTGATCGTCTTCAACCAGCAGGATCGATTTGCTCACTTCACGATCTCCCGTTTCAATTCTCGTTGATTCGATCTCGATGCGCGAGAGCGCATCGTTAGTAATGCGCGGCGCGGGAATTTTTCGCGCCGCGCATTACTCAAGGGTGATGCCCGCTTCCTTCACCACCTTGCGCCAGCGCGCGATCTCGCTGGCGAGCAGCCGGCCGAATTGCTCCGGCGTGCCGCCCACGCCCTCTCCACCGTCCGCCGCGAGCTTTGCCACCAGGTCGGGCGACTTGGCGCTCCGGACCAGCTCTGCGTTCAGTCTGTTGAGGATGGCCGGCGGCGTGCCGGCCGGGGCGATCCAGCCGTGCCACGTGCTGTTCTCATAACCGGGCAGCCCGGATTCCGAAACCGTCGGCAGCCCGGGCAGCACCGTCGAGCGCGCCGCCGTAGTGACCGCCAGCGCCCGCAGCCGGCCGGATTTCACGTGCGTCAGCGTCGAGAGCACGTTGCCGAACAGCATGTGCACCTGGCCCGCCATGGCGTCGATCAGCGCCGGGCCGGTGCCTTTGTACGGGATATGGGTGATCTTCACTCCGGCCGAGGTGCGGAAAAGCTCGAACGCCATGTGGGTGGAACTGCCGACTCCCGCCGAGCCGCAATCAAGCGCGCCGGGCCTGGTCCGCGCGAGCGCAAGCAATTCCTTCACCGATTTCACGGGAAGGGCCGGATGCACGACGAGCAGGAACGGCGCCTGCGCGAGCAGCGAGACCGGCGCGAAGTCCCTGAGCGGATCGTAGGACAGCTTGCTGTAGACGGCCGGTGTGATGGTGAAGCCGCTGGTGATGCCGAGCAAGGTGTAGCCGTCCGGCGGCGACTTGGCGACTTGCGCGTACGCCACCGTGCCGCCCGCGCCCGGCCGGTTTTCGACCACGAAGGACCGCTTGAAACTTTCGGAGAGCTTTTGCGCGAACAAGCGCGCCTGGATATCCGTCGCCCCACCCGGCGCGAGTCCCACCACCACGCGCACCGGTCGTGACGGATAGGCGTCCTGCGCCAACCCTGCGGCGGGCAGCAGCGCCGCAGCGAGGAAAATGGGGAGGAAAATGGGGACAGACAAAATTTTCGGACAGGAACGCACGGCGAAGCCAGGTACGCGGCGGGAAATTGTGTCTGTCCCCATTTTCAGTCCTAACTCAAGCCGCAGCGCGCATACAGCCGCACCGCGTTGTCCCAGAACAGCTTGTGCCTGCGCGCTTCCGGCAGGTTCCAGCCCATGACCGTGTCCACGGACTTCGGGAAATGGCTTTCCCCGTGGGGATAGTCGGACGCGTACATCAGCACGTCGTCGCCGACGAAATCCAGCACGGAATTCGTCACCTTGAGGCCCTCGGGTATCTCGATGCTCTGGAAATAGCGGCCCGACAGCACGTATTCGCTCGGCTTGTGATTCAATGCCGGCAGCCCGGCCTTGATCGTTTCCGCATGCTCGTCGATGCGCTGCATCCAGAACGGCAGCCAGCCATGCCCGGCCTCCAGCGTGCCGACCCGCAGCTTCGGATAGCGGTCCATCGCCCCGCTGCCGATCAGCGCCGCCATGTTGCGCATGCCGCACCAGGGATGCGCGGCCGAGCGCTGCAGCCAGAGGTTGTCCCAGGTATCCGTGCCGCCCGGCGCGTACGGCGGCATCACGGTGAAGGTGTGGAGCACGACGGCGAGGTCGAGTGCCTCCGCTTCCGCCCAGACCGGTTCCAGGTCCGGGTGATCGAGCGGCATGCCGTACGGCGCGTACGGCAGCACGCCCCAGGCCCAGCGCGATTTGCCCCAGCGGCGGATTTCCGCCAGGCTCCCGGGCACGTCACGGGCGCAGGCGAGGATGACGCCGCCCAGGCGCTCGGGATAGGCCCCGCAGTAATCCTGCATCCAGCGGTGATACGCGCGGTACATCCCCATCTCCAGCGCCACATCGTCGCCCGTCGTCCAGGTTCCGAACCAGCCGGAGGGGAGCGTCAGGTTGACGTCCACGCCCTCGTAGTCGAGGTCCTTGATGCGCTCCGCGGGATCGTGGTCGCCGCGGGGCGAGACTTCCCGCTCTTTCTTCACGCCGGTGAAGCCCGCCATGTAGCCGCCCGGCGTCTCCTCCGCCTTCGCCATGCCCAGGCGGCGCTGGTAGCGGCGCTGGCCCTTGTTATAAGTCCGGTGCCCGTGCTTGTTGACGGCCTCGTACTCTTTCCAGGCGGGCAGCCGTTTCTTCTCGGCGTCGGTGAGGTAGCCCGTCAGCACTTCCATGTACGGACCGATGTGGGTGTCGGAGTCGAAGATCTTGCAGCCGTTTCGCGCCATCTCGTTTTCTCCCAGTTTGCGCCGGCATTACGCCAGCAGCCTTACGATTTCGGTTGCGTCGGTCAACGTGTCCAGGGCGCGTATCCGCTCCGCCGCGCGGTCGATATTCCCCGCCGGCACCGGTTTAGCGGAAAACGAGACGCAATCCCGAAACTTGCGTTCCAGCGCCTCCCAGCTCACCGGGTGCTGGGGATCGCCCGGCACCCCGCCGGGCCGGTGCTCGAGCTTTCGGCCATCCCGGGTGACGACCTCGACCGAGGTTCTCGTAATATCGGCCGATCCGCCCTTGCCCGTTACCGGGTGCGCCCCGGGGCGGTAGCTCACCCGATCGGCCATGGCGAGCACCTCGGGATCGGTGAGCCCCTCTCCCGTGTAGTCGCGCAACGTGACGTTGCCTTTCGCCATCATGACGGCGGTGGTAAACGGGATGCTGTACTTGCCGTCGATGCTGTCTCTGGGCCGGCGCTTCAACGCGAGCGGCTCGCATAGCAGCTGCGTGCCGCCCGTGCCGCCGACAATCGTGATCGATTCGATGTCCGCGGGCCGCAAGCCGTGCTTCTCCCGCAAGTGCAGCGTGGCCGCGTTGGTCGGCCGGGTGTAGGCACACGCAGGCCACACCTTGAAGCCGTGCTTGTCCAGCAGGGGAAAGCGCGTGCCGAGGCCGCTCAGCATCGCATTCCAGTCCGGCTCGTTGTCTCGGATATAGGTCTTGAAAATGCCGTAACGGCCCTCGACGATCTCTTTCGAGCCGATGATGCCGCGCCGGGCAAGCCCGGCCGACATGACGGCGCCCTGCCCGGAAAATCCGGCCTGCATCGAGCGCATGTGCGTCGCGGCGCCGACGGCCATCTGGCGGGTGCCGCTCATCTGGTTGAAGCCGATGCCGATCGCGTTTTCCATCTGGTCTTCGCTGAGCCGCATGAGCCGGCCCGCCGTCACCGCGCCGGCGATGAACCCGAAAAGCTGGGTGGCAAACCAGCCTTCGGTCATGGTCCAGTCCGGAACGCTGATCGCCTGGGTCAGGCGCGTCATGACATCCGTGCCGGCCGCGATGGCGGTTATCAGCTCGCGCCCGCTCGCTCCGCCGAGTTTTTCCGCGACGGCCAGGGCAACCGGTATCGTCACTATGCTGGGATGGCCGCTTTCGCCGAGATCGTCGTAGTCGAGCATATGCCCGAGGCTGCCGTTCAGCAGCACTGCCGAGGGCGCCGGCGCCCTGCCGCCAAAGCCGAGCAGGGTGCTTTCCGGCTTGCCGCCGAGATCTTTCACGTATTCCGCTACGATGCGCGCCTCCGGCGCCAGCGTGCTCGCGCCTATCGTGACGCCGAGCGTGTCGAGCGTGCATTGCTTGATCATGTCGACGAGCGCCGGCGGCAGCGCTTCGTATTCCAGCAGGGCGGCGTGCGTGGCGAGCCGCCGGGTCGCACCCACCCCGGTCTCCGTTTCCGCTGCAGCCTCGTGCCGCTGGATCATCGTGGTCATTCGACGCCTCCCGTCACGACCACCTCGTCGCCCTCGATCGAGAACCGGTGCTCGTAGCCCTCCGACACCCACTCCATGAACCGGACGGCATCGTCGAAACGCGGATCGCCGTGGCGCAGGATCTCGGGGCGCAGCGCCTTGTCTATGAGGACGGGCAGGAACGATACCATTCCCACTCCCTCGCGCGAAATCACGGCCTTGGCAATCAGGCTGCGCCTGGCATCCGCCCCGTACGCGAGGTGCGGGTAATCGGAATCCATCACGACGCCATAGCGCTTCATGAATTGCGCCGCCTGTTCCGGCGTCTTGGCGGTGGAAGACATGATGAAATTGCTCAGACTGTAGAAACACGTTCTCCCGCCATACACGCCGATCGCCTTCGGCGTATGCGCATGGTGGCCGAGTATCAGTCCGCAGCCCGCGTCGAACGCCGCTTTTGCGACGGCGACCTGATAGCCGGCGATGGCGCGCGGAATGAAATGGATGCCCCAGTGCAGCGACAGCACTACCGCGTCGGCCGATTCTTTCGCCGCGACGATGTCTTCCACCATGCCCGCGAGATCTTCCTCGTAGGGAACGGTGATGACCTGCGGCGGCACCCCGGGCTGGTAATCGAACGGCTCGTAGTAGGTGTGCGCCCTCAGCGGCGCGATCCCGGCCTTATCGTGCCCGGCCGCATAGCCCGCCTGCAGGATCGAGCAGTAGGCGAGCATGGCGACGCGCACGCCGTTGCGCTCGATGAGCGCCGGCCGTCGCGCTTCGCGCAGGTTGCGGCCCGCGCCGATGACCTGCATCCCGCGCTCCCGGAACAGGGCCGCGGTGTCGAGCAGGGCCTCCTCACCCCAGTCCATGGCGTGATTGCTCGCGAGCGAAACGACGTCGAAGCTGCAATCGGTGAAAACCGACGCCATATGCGGTTTCACGCGGCTGTGGGCCCCGCCGGAATGCACCTGGAGCGCGCCCCGGTCCGAGTACACGCGCTCGACCTGCGCGAAGCGGATATCCGCGCGCTCGAGCGCCGGCCTGACGAGCGTCGAATAGGCGCCCATCGGCTCATGGATCGGGCCAACGTCGCCACAGCCCAGAAGAACAACACTGTTTTCAGCCATTGTCTGAGAGATCTTTAGGAGTTCGTTGAAATTCGCCGTTCGCGCTGAGCGTAGCACCGCAGGCGCGGAG